>JANZZQ010000127.1 GCA_026419315.1 Armatimonadota bacterium
GCATTGAAAGGCTATCTCAACTGGCAATGGAGCAGGACCTGATTGAAGAGCTTGACATCAACCCCCTTATCGTCTACCCGCAAGGTGAAGGCGCCACCGTCGTTGATGTGAGAATCATGGTTAGCAGGTAAACTGTGGTAAGTAAGTTACACGCAACATGCTCGCGCCAAGTCACGAAGCGAAGCGGATTGACATCAAGGATGCGAGGCGACGGAAGGGATAAAAGCCGCGAATGGGATGGCACTTCGCTATCGCTTCGTGGCTAACCGTGAACCTATCTTCGCTGTTGTTTCTCGCCCTTGCCTTTCAGTGCCAAAATTTGTTAACGGCGTTTTGCTTTTGGGGGGATTGCAGTGATAGGGAAGCTCATCTTTGACCTTGCTGATTTATCGGCGGGAAGCAAAAGCCCGTTAGTGGCTCTCCTGTGGATAGCCCTGATGGAGGCTCTGTTTCAGTTACCTTCACCGCTCAATTTCATCCCCCGCTGCGGTGAATTCTTCACGCGTTTCGTTTTCGCTTTCGGACTCGTGCCCATCTTCCGACACACTTTTTTCGTCCTCCATAAGATTGGTTTCCGCAACCGTCTCTTTTTGGCGACCTTTATCTTATGCCCTTCACATCACAGCCCTCTGGTTGTTGGGAATTGGGATTTGGTTGCAGGCTTTGCAAATACGACAGAAAGGGTCAAAGGAAAATGCCCCCGAAGCCATGATGGATTTAGCGCGGCGGGATCGGATTACAATCGCACGGCTTGCATTGCTGCTCAAACTTTCCATTGTGCCAATCATCTAGTGGCCATAGTTTGAATGTCGGGAGGGTGAAACCCTTGCCAAACCCTCTGCAGTGTCGGCAAAAAACTTTGCTGGGAAGATGTCAAGATGTTGAGTGAAGGGAGAGCGCGAACATACAAATTGCTTCAACCGATCGCGAAAGCGATTGCTTGGTTGCTCTTTCGCCCGAAGGTCATCGGCGCTGAAAACATACCTCAAAGCGGAGGTGTCTTGATCGTCTCAAACCATCCAACTTACCTTGACCCGATCTTGCTGGCAATCTATTCGCCTCGACCGCTCAGTTTCGTTGCCAAGCGTCCCCTGTTTTACCTTCCCATCGTTCGAACTTTCCTTTGGTTGACAGACTGCATCCCTGTTGAGCAGGATGCACCCGATAGGAGGGCGCTTCGCTTGTCAATTCGGAAGTTGCGAGATGGTGATGCACTGGTCATTTTCCCCGAAGGGACCCGCAGCGATCACGGGAAATTGAGGCAATTTCAACTTGGACCGGCAATGATCGCTGCGGAAGCTCAGGTCCCCATCGTCCCCTGCGGGCTGGCGGGATTTTATGAAGCGTGGCGTATGGAGGCTCCAATCCCCAAACCTGCTCCCGTCGCAATCGTTTTCGGCAAACCGTTCAAACCAAAACTTTCGCCCGATGCTCCAAGGCGAGAAACTTTGCTTCAAATTACGGAACAGATGAGAAGCGAAATCGTGAAACTTATGGAGTTGGGGGAACAATTGCTTAAGCGGTGAAAACGAAGGTTCATGGTGAGGCACAAAACAAGTTCCGTCAAAATGGGTGTCAATGGTAAGGCGCGAAGTGGAAAGCAACATTTCACCCGCATACAGCCGAACACAGCATTACGCATAAATCTCCCACGCCGCTTCGCTTGTGCTTCGTGGTCAGTTGCGAACTTGAAAACGCATTACAAGCGAACTTTGACGGCTTGTCCTGTTGCTGCGGATTTGTAAGCCGCTTCTGTAACGACGATTACCTTTAAAGCGTCTTCTGGCGGACTTTCGTTTTCCGTTCGCCCGAGAACAACATCAATGAAGTGGCGATCTGGGTTGGATGAAGGAGGCATTTCGGAGGGCTCAACCTCGCGCCACTCAGCACCCCAAAGTTGGTCCTTCTTTCTCGTGCCGATGCTGACCTTACCTTGCTCAAGACGGATGACACCCTCATCGAAAACGAAGGTGTGGTGCTCAAAGAAACTGATTGCACTTCCAACCGCCACAATGGATGCGAGGGAACCGTCGGAGAATTGAATGCCAACGATGTCGTTGATTTCAACGGGAGCACCGTTGTTGCTGATAGTCGCGGTGACTTGAGCGGGCTTCGCTTGAGCGGTCCAAAGAACTATGTCAACGATGTGGCTTCCAGTGTCCATCAAGAAACCGCCACCGCTCAGTTTAGGGTCTTGTCTCCATGTGTTGGCGGTGCCCCGCTGCCAACCTTGACCGACGAAGGCTTCAATGAAATTGAGTTCCCCAAAATTGCCCTTGATAACTTGCTCGCGAATGAAACGAAACTGAGGCATGAATCGGCGTTGGTAACCGACGACGACAACTTTGCCCGATTTCTTCGCCGCCATAATGACTTTCCTCGCTTCACTAACCTTGACCACCATCGGCTTCTCAGTCAAAACATGCAATCCTCGGTCAAGTGCGGTGAGAATTTGCTCGCAGTGGACTGAATGGGGGGAAAGAATGATGGCAGCATCAAGTTCAACTTTGTCAAGCATTTCGCGCCAGTCGGCGAAAACGGTTTTGCCCTCTCTGACTTTAAGCCCTGCCTGTTCAGCCCAATGCTTTGCCGAATCAATGTTGGGGTCCGCGAAAGCGACGATTTTCGCTTCCTTGACATCTTTAAGATTGCGCAAGTGCATCCCCGTGATGCTGCCAGCGCCAATGAAACCCAACCTCACTTTACGACTCATTTGCCCGCACCTCCGATATGGCTGTAGCCAGTTTATCTGGGAGGCGCCACAACCGCAGCGCCTAAACTTTTCCTTCCGAACCAATAGCCCGGCTCACCAGTAGCCCAGAATTTTTCCCGCTTCACTTTCCACATCAACTTTCTTGTCCCTTTTGCTCAAATTGGATGTCAGCCAAATCCCCTGAAGGCGCACACTTGCGAATTACCGCAGCAGCGGCGAGATAACAAATTGCCCCGAAAACAATCGCTTTGCTGTAGCCTGCGAACTTGCCTATCAAAACGGCGCTGACCGAGCCGACCACACTCATAACCCCGTTAACCCCCCAAAGGTAAGCGACGCTAACTGCCCACAAAACCGGTGCCAACCTCATCGCTGAAGGGAACGGCATCCCCATCGGGACACCCAAAGCCATTGTCAAGGCGAAAAGCGAGAAAGCGCGAATAGGAAGAGTCAAGTTTTGCAAAGCGTTCACAATCGGTGCGATGAGAAGTCCCAGCACCGAAGTTGCAGCAGCCACGACAACGCACGCCGTCACAGCCCAATTCGCCAAATTTCCTTGCCTTTGCCTTTGTGTTATCGTGCTCCCCAAAGCCCCGCCCAATAGCAAAGCCCCGACAAACAAAGCGAGGGTGTGAGTTGGGCTGCCGAGCAGAAGCATCGTCCTCTGCATCAAACCAATTTCAACCAGCATGAAACCGATTCCGAGCAAAGCGACATAAACCGTTGGCAACCAGAAGGTTCGCAGAGCGAAAACTCGGTTTGAACGCCTTTTTGTTTCCATTAACCCTGCCAGAATCCCGAATGCCAAAACGACAGCGAGAGCGGAAAAAACAAACTGCCACATCATCGGTGGGACGGTTGGCGAAAGGTCAACGAAGAAGGGCGAATCGTCGGTTACGGGACGGACATTAATCTGATAACGCCACAAAGTGTCTTCAATTACATCCTCGGCAGTGTATTCTCCACGAACAACTCCCCGCAAAGGTTCATCCGCAGCGACAAAGGGGACGAAGATAGGGATAATTCGCCACCGTTCCGTTATTGCCAACAGCAATTCCGCATCTTCCTTGCTGAAAGGTTGTCTTGCCGCAACGACAATTTGTCGGTAAGGAGTTGTTCCCCAAAGTTCTTGAGGCAATTCCCACCAAGCGAGATGGAGTGCTGCGTCTTTTGGCTCTTTGCCAGTTTGCTCTTGCACAACTTCCAAGCAAGTTAGCCACCACCTCAAAGCGAGGGCTGGCTCTTGGGTTATCAGTGCCACCATACC
>JANZZQ010000128.1 GCA_026419315.1 Armatimonadota bacterium
GCCAACGAACCGGTGATGCCTGGAGTGCTCATTTTGGAATGCATGGCTCAAGTCGGTGGTATAGCAATCTTAAGCGCTCCCGAAAACAAAGGCTTGACAGGTTACTTGGTTGGGATAGAAAAGGCGAGATTCCGCCAACCCGTTGTGCCTGGCGACCAGTTGGTTGTGAACGCAGAGGTAATCGCTGTCAGGACAAATATTTGCTTTGTCAAGGCTGAAGCCTTCGTCAACGACCGAGTGGTGGCGGAAGCGCAGTTGACTATGGCTTTGAGGGTGCAAGTCCAGAACCCCTCTTAGGGCGAGTGGGTGTGTTCTTGCCGCTTTGCAAGTGTTAAAATGGTAATTGACATCTTGCAGTCGGAGGGGTTGGGGAGCCAGGTACCCCGCCGGACTTGAAATCCGGGCGCCCGTGAAAGCGGGTTCGCGGGTTCGAATCCCGCCCCCTCCGCTGAACTTTCTAATCCCTACGCCCAACAAGCACACACCCAATCGGGGTCAGGAGTGTGGAAAAATGTGAGCGGGGAAAATAGAGACCGTTGGATGCTGAAAGAGTTGCCACCGGAAGTTCACCCCTGCGAACGGCTCGCCAAAGATGGGGAACGCTCCCTGTCCGACGCCGAACTTCTCGCTATCATCTTGAGAACGGGAAACCGAAGAGAAACTGCGCTGGAGTTGGCTCAAAGGTTGCTCTTTCAATTCGGTGGATTCCAAGGTTTGTATCAATGTTCTTCGGCGGAACTCGCCGAAGTGAAAGGGGTAGGAATGGCAAAAGCCTGCCAAATTAAAGCGGCAGTGGAAATGGGGCAAAGAACTTTTGAAACCGGACGAACCGAAAAATTTGTAATTCGTTCACCAGCCGATGTGACTCGCCTGCTCATGTCGGAGATGCGTTACTTTGACAGAGAAGATTTGAGAGCGGTTTTGCTCAGCACTAAGAACACGGTGATTGATGTTGTTACGGTTTCCGTCGGCACCCTAAATGCTTCTCTAGCTCATCCGCGTGAATGCTTTAAGGAAGCAATCCGCCAAAGCGCAGCAGCGTTCATATTCGTCCACAACCACCCAAGTGGGGACCCTGCACCAAGCGTCGTTGACGATGCAACTTGTGGAGGCGGGTAAGTTGCTCGGCATTGAAGTTTTGGACCACGTTATCATTGGCGATGGCGTCTATGCGAGCCTAGAGGAACGGGGATTAATGTCGTGAGGAGGGATTGACAGATGCTGTATGCGATTCGGAAAATGCTGAGCGGTTTTTCGCGCAACTTGGGTATTGACCTTGGCACCGCAAACACCCTCGTTTACATGCAAGGGAAAGGTATCATGCTTCGCGAACCGTCGGTTATTGCGGTTGATACAGAAACCGGAAGAATTTGCGCTGTTGGGGAAGAAGCCAAAAGGATGGTTGGGCGAACCCCGGGACGAATCGTAGCCCAGCGCCCCCTTAAAGACGGAACAATTGCAGATTACGACACGACATTGAAAATGCTCAGTTACTTCATGCACCGAGTCCACCGCCGCCGCTACATGGTCTACCCGAGGGTTGTCATCGGAATTCCTTCGGGCGCAACGGAAGTTGAAAGGCGAGCCGTCATCCAAGCTGCGAAAGAAGCCGGTGCCATTGAGGCTTATGTCGTTGAAGAGTCTTTGGCTGCCGCAATCGGGGCAGGTTTGCCGGTCAACGAACCTGTCGGCAACATGGTCGTGGACATAGGTGGTGGCAGCACGGAAGTTGCGGTCATTTCCCTGGGCGGAATAGTGGTCGCCAACACCATACGAATTGCAGGAGACGAGATTGACGAAGCAATCATGAATTATGTTCGGAGGGCCTACAACCTTCTTATCGGAGAAAGGACTGCGGAAGAAATCAAAATCCGAATTGGCTCCGCTTACCCGCTGGAAAAGGAGTTGCAAATGGAAGTGCGGGGTCGGGATTTGGTAACTGGTTTGCCAAAGAGCGTTGTGTTGAGGAGCGAGGAAATCAGGGAGGCTATCGCCGAACCTATCAATCAGATTGTCGATGTCGTCAAGTTGACGCTGGAGCAAACGCCACCTGAACTCGCAGCCGATATCATGGACCGCGGTATTGTCTTGTGCGGTGGTGGCGCTTTACTGCGCGGACTTGACAAATTGCTGAGAAAAGAAACGGGCACTCCCGTCTACATCGCTGAAGACCCGATGAGTTGTGTCGCTTTGGGCGCCGGTCGTATGGTTGAAGACGAACTTTTCTACCGGGCATTGAACGGGCGAAACGCATAATTTGCTGAGGCGAAAGAAATGGCAGTGCGTAAAAGCACATCCCGTTCACAATTTGCGGTCCTGAAAGCCTTCATGTGGGGAGTGACTTTTAGTCTCTCTTTGTTGCTTGTGATCTTGGGGGGGCGAACTTTATTTGCGCTGCCTACAGATGTAATCAGCGCCAGCACAGTTAAACTCATTTCTGCAATTTCCCGCTTTTGGAGCAGCTTGGCACTTCTCCCCCAACAGGTGTTCCGAATTCGCGAGATAAATCAAGACTTGAACGAATTGAGGTCGAAGTTATCCAAACTTCAAGCGGAGCAATGGCGAGTTCAGGAGCTGGTTGAAGAAAACCGAAGGCTTAGGAAACTGCTTGGGCTCGCCCACGACCTCTCTCAACCATACGAAGCAGCAGAAGTGATTGCCATAGGCGGAAGCAATTGGTTTCACACGGTCGTCATAAACAAAGGAGCTCAAGAAGGCATTCCTCTGGGAGCGCCCGTGATTCACCACAACGGCTTGGTAGGTCGCATATGGGAAGTTCGTTCCCACCACAGCATCGTCCTATTGCTCACCGACCGACACAGCGCTGTAGGTGTGTCTTTGACCGAACATCAAGGCGTTTACGGAATCGTCAAGGGGACAGGTAAGAGGCTGTGTGAATTGGTGCACTTGTCCAAACATGTCGTGCCGAGGAAAGGTGAAACTTTAGTCACTTCAGGTTTAGGTGGGGTCTTTCCGAAAGGAATACCCGTTGGCAAAGTAACTTCCGTGAACACCGCCACTGAACCGCCAACGGTGAAAGTCAAACCTTTCCTTCGGATGGATGAACTTCGAGAGGTCATAGTGTTGACAAAGTTGCCTCCTCCGGTCAACCCATGAACCATGCGACGATAGCAACCAAAATGCAATAGACGCTGAACCAACGCAATTTCGCTGATTGGACCGCCTTTAATGTCCAATGGATCGCCAAAAGCCCCACCCCGAAAGCAACCAAAGCGGCGAAAAACAACTCAGCCCCTCCAACCTGCATTCCGGCAATGTCCTTTGCCTCCAACAAGTTAGCACCAATCATTGCTGGTATCCCGACCACAAAAGCGAACCGTCCTGCTTGCTCTTTGCTCAAACCGCAAAAGAGACCGGCGGCAATTGTCGTCCCAGAACGGGACAGACCGGGGAAAACAGCCAAACCTTGGGCGAAGCCTATCACGAAGGCGCGCCACCAAACCATTTGCTGCTCAACTCGCTTTTGTGCCATTACTTGCTCGCTGCTAAACAGCAAGATTGCGGTTAGCAAAAGAAACAAAGACACAAACCTCGTAGCCCCGAAGGCTTGTTCCACCTTTTCCTCAAGCGCGAGAGCAATTATTGCGGTCACAACATTCGCAAGGGTAACATAGCCGAGCAACTTCAAGCCATCCCTGTCGCCTTTGAACATCCCGCGGACCATCAACGCAATTTCCTCTCGGAAGTAAACGAGGAGCGCTAACAATGTCCCGAAATGAAGGAAAACGGTGACCGAGAGCCGAGCGTCTTCAGGGATGCCGAGCCAATGTTCAACCAGCGCCAAATGACCGCTGCTTGAAACCGGCAGGAACTCCGTCAAACCCTGAACGACAGCCAAAAGAAGAAGTTGGGTCAAGTTCAACATCCTCACCCTTCCAAAGTTTTTTGCTCGCCTTCACC
>JANZZQ010000129.1 GCA_026419315.1 Armatimonadota bacterium
CTGCCCAAATCGCCCATACAACTATGCTGCCCCTGATGAATTGCGCCGACCATACAACGACCCCGAAATCGGTTACGATTGGAGCGTGCGTCACGGATGAAAGGACAAGGAAGTTCAAGCCCGTTCCTAAGCATCGTGATTCCAGCATACAACGAAGCCAGAAGATTGCCCAGAACTTTGGAACGAATTCACGGCTATTTGCGAGGCGCTGTCAAGCAATGGCATGTTGGAATTGATGCGATTGAAGTTATCGTCGTCGACGATGGCAGCACCGACGGGACGAGCGAGTTGGCGAAAACTTTCTCCGACAAATTCCCGATTTTGAAAGTTTTAAGGCATTCCCCGAACAGGGGCAAGGGCTACGCAGTTAGAAGGGGAATGCTGGCGGCAAAAGGGCAGTTCCGTTTGTTCAGCGACGCCGACCTTTCAACTCCCATTGACGAACTTGACAAAATGCTACCACTTCTGCTCTCGGGCGAGGCGGACATTGCAATAGCAAGCCGCGGTTTGCCCCAGTCGCAACTGCTCGTCCGCCAACCTTGGTATCGTGAGATGTTGGGTCGCATGTTCAACTTGGTGGTGCAGGTGTTGGCGACGCCGGGAATTTGGGATACTCAATGCGGGTTCAAATTGTTTTGTGGCGATGTCGCTGAACGACTTTTCAAACTTCAAACCCTTGACGGTTTCGCCTTTGACGTTGAAGTTCTTTACCTCGCCCGCAAGTTCAAGTATCGCATCGCCGAAGTCCCGGTGCGATGGATCAACGACCCAAACACAAAAGTGCAAACCTTAAAGCACGGAATGCAAATGCTGCGAGACTTGATAATCATTCGCTTGAACGACCTGAAAGGACGATACGCTGAGAAACTTTCAAGGGCGGATGTGCTATCATGAGAATCGGCGAGGTGCAATTTCCTTTGCACCTCACCCTTCCCACACGAACGAGGAGGTGTTAGCGATGGCGGCAAAGAAAATTTTGATGTTGGTGGGCGACTTCGTTGAGGACTACGAGGCGATGGTTCCCTTCCAAGCCCTTCAAATGGTCGGTCACACCGTCCACGCCGTTTGCCCAGGCAAAAAAGCAGGGGAAAAAGTCAAGACCGCAGTCCACGATTTTGAAGGAGACCAAACATACACCGAAAAGCCGGGACACAACTTTACCTTGAACGCAACCTTTGACGAAATCAAGCCTGAAGATTACGACGCCCTGGTCATTCCGGGAGGGCGCGCTCCCGAATACTTGAGGCTGAACGAAGATGTTTTGAGAATTGTTCGCCACTTCTTTGAAGCCAACAAACCCGTCGCTGCCATTTGTCATGGTATCCAGATTTTAACCGCTGCGGGTGTTTTGGAGGGCAGGGAATGCACCGCTTACCCGGCGGTCGCTCCAGAAGTCAAGCGCTCTGGAGGCAAGTGGGTTGACGTCCCGGTTGACAAAGCCTTCGTTCACGGCAATTTGGTGACAGCACCGGCATGGCCCGCTCATCCCGATTGGCTGGCGAAGTTCTTGTCGCTACTTGGGACTAAAATTGAGCCCTAAAATTGGTCGCTTGTTTTGGCGAAAATTCGGGCATTTTGACGAAGTTTGGAAAAGCGCTTGGGGCTTCCGTTTGATTTCTCCGACCTTATGTGTTATCATGAAGTCGGCGGTTGGCGCTGCCGACAGACCCAAACTTTAGGAGGGACGCGCTGGGTGAAAGTAGCGCTCGCCTACTCAGGCGGTTTGGATACCTCTGTAGCGATAAGATGGCTAATGGACAAGTATGGGGCGGAAGTTGTGGCGGTGACGGTTGACATTGGGGAGGTCAAAGACTACGAAGCCATCAGAGAGAAAGCCCTCAAAATAGGAGCCTCTCAAGCCTTCCTCGTGGACGCGAAAGAAGAGTTCGCACGCGAATACATTCTACCTTGCCTGAAAGCCAACGCCGTCTACGAGAACGGATACCCCGTTGCTACCTCAATGGCTCGTCCGCTGATCGCCAAAAAGGTCGTTGAAATTGCCCATCAAGTTGGCGCCGATGCAGTTGCCCACGGGAGCACAGGTAAGGGCAACGACCAAGTTCGTTTTGAGGTCACATTTGCTGCCCTTGACCCATCGTTGAGAATCATCGCGCCAATCCGTGAGTGGAACATGAGCCGTGATGAGGAAATCGAGTATGCACAAAAGCACGGGATCCCAATCCCTGTAACCAAAGAGTCTCCTTTCAGCATTGACGAAAACCTATGGGGGCGAAGCATAGAAGCGGGAGTGCTTGAGGACCCAACTGTTGAGCCCCCAGAAGAAGCCTTCCGCTGGACGGTTTCACCACAAAATGCCCCTGACGAACCCGAATATCTCACCATCCACTTTGAGCAGGGAGTTCCAGTAGCAATCAACGACGAGCCGATGGATTTGGTTTCGCTCATCAGCCGCCTGAACGCTATCGGAGGCCGCCACGGTGTTGGGCGAATTGACATGATTGAAAATCGGCTTGTGGGAATCAAGTCCCGGGAAGTTTACGAGTGTCCCGCTGCGACCGTTCTCATCACTGCGCATCGCGACCTTGAAGCCTTAGTGCTTGAACGGGAGTTGATGCACTTCAAGCGAATGCTTGAGCACAAATACGCCGAGCTCGTTTACTATGGGCTATGGTTCAGTCCGTTCAAAGAAGCTCTTGACGCTTTTATGGACAAAACTCAGGAGCGAGTAACCGGCTGGGTCAGGGTGAAACTTTACAAGGGTTCATGCGTTCCCGTTGGCCGATGGTCCCCTTATTCACTTTATCGCCTTGACTTAGCAACTTACGAGAAAATCAGCACTTTTGACCAACGAGCCAGCGAAGGCTTCATCAAGATTTTTGGGTTGCCGACCGTTTTGAGCATGCAAGTTGCTCGTGAAGCTATGACTCAGAAAAAGTGAACTTGCAAAACAGTGAGGAGCAGTTGGGTGCTCAAGGCGGTGGCAGTGAGCGGTTGAGGCTTGAGGAAGGTTGTCAGGCGTGAGTGGAGGTAGAGTAGGCGGGAGAGTTGGCAGAGAAAAAGGGAGCCTGACAGAGGTGAAAGGGCACTTTGACTGCTCCTCGCTTGACAAAGCAAATACAGGCGACTGAGCAACCTCCTGGGGGCAGGTGATTCTGAGGAAGGCAAAGTGGCGGAAAACGGTGGCATGGAGGAGGAAAGCGAGCAAGGTTTGGGGACGGAGCGGCTTGAGTTGTTCAGTCGCCGGCTGATATGGGCATCGCGGCTGGGTGGCATTTGGTGGCGGCGCGGTCGGCTGTAATTGTTCAGCGGTGGTGCGCCGGGCAGGCGCGGTGGTCCCAAGCGGTGGTGACTGACAGGCAAACTGCCACCCAGCCGCATTTCTTATAGACGCAATTACACCCCAAAAAGTTTCACTTTAAGGGTCCCCCAGTCAACGAGAGAGGTTCCCATACGCTATGCTCCGCCACGGTCCAGGGTGCTCACAGAACCGCGAAAACTGAGAAAACTAAAAAGGCGCGGGGGAATCTGTTCCCCCGCGCCTTGTTGTTGTGTTCTACAGGTAGGGATCAGTCGCGCACTTCAACGACTTCTTTGCGGCGTCGTGCTTTCGCTTTTGCTGCTTCCCGCTTCTCTCGGACAGCAGCCTGCGCTGCCGCCAACCGAGCGACTGGGACTCGGAAAGCGGAGCAGCTGACATAGTTGAGCCCGATTTCGTGGCAGAACCAGACGCTGGTGGGTTCGCCGCCGTGCTCGCCGCAAATGCCAATTTCAAGGTCCGGCTTGACGGAGCGTCCCTTCTGGACACAAATCTTCATGAGTTCGCCAACCCCTTCTCGATCGAGGACTTCAAACGGGTTAGCTTTCAGGATTGGGGTTCCTTCCTTGCCCGGAACTTCCTCAAGGTAGTCAGCCATGAACTTACCCTCAACAT
>JANZZQ010000130.1 GCA_026419315.1 Armatimonadota bacterium
ATCCAGCCTTTACATCCATTCGTCTGCCGATTCCGAATTTGCTCAGTTTTTCGTAAATTTGCTGGTAAGGTGCACGCAAAGCGAATTGAGCCATTGCGATGTTGCACGAATGCTTAAGGGCATCGGCAATGGTCTCAACCCCGTGAGCAGCAACTCCCCTCTGCACCACCCAGCAACGCACGGAGAAATTGGAGGTTTTCCATGTCCCATCGCATCTAGCGATTGTTCGCTCGCTTATAGCGCCGCTATCCAGTAAGGCAGCAGCCACTATCGGCTTGAAAGTTGAACCTGGTTCGTAAACGAACGAAAGCGGTCGGTTCAAGAACCTTTCTGGCGGGAATTTCCAGTATTCGTTCGGGTTAAAATCCGGTTTTGAAACCAACGCCAATATGTCTCCCGTTTTGGGGTCGAGGATGATAGCGGAGGCGCTTTTGGGTTGAAACCTTTGCATTGCTTCGTCGATCACTTTCTCTGCAGCCCTCTGGATTTGTTCGTCAATTGTCAAGACAATGCTTTTCCCTTGTTGTGGTGGCAAGTAGGCAAGGTGTCCGCTTGGGAGAGGTCGACCAAGTGCATCAACTTCCAACTCCATTGAACCTGCTTTGCCCTTCAGAATTTCGTCCCAATCCCGCTCAACACCGTAGCACCCAACATTGTCAAGATTGACAAAACCCAAAACAGCGGCTGCGGTCCGACCGTATGGGTAAATTCTGCGCATCTCCGGCGAAATGCCAATACCGCTGGAAAGGATGCGCCACTCTGGTGGTAGGTTTCTTCTACGCTTTGCTTCCAACGCTCGTTTAAGGTCACGAATTTCCGATTCATCCAGCTGCCGCACCAACCAAACAAAGCGAACCAAAATTGGCTTGCCTTTCTCACGGTTGCGCACCGTTTGACTCAAACGCTTTTTCAAACTCTCTTCTGAAACCCTTTCGCTTTTCAACAAATTGCGGAGCAGATGGGCGATTCGTGCGGCTATTTCTTCGTTGGTTAATCTCTGCCCCCAAACTTTCCGGGCTGTTTTCTGAAGCGTGCATGGGTCAGCCCATATTGAGTAGGTCAACTGGCATGTTGCCAAAAGTTGAAGGTTGCGACTGTAAATGTTGCCCCGTGCTGGAGCCAAATCTATTCGGCGCAACCACATGCTTTCAGCCATCTGCCTGGCTTGTGCGCCCCGTAATCCTTGAAGATAGAAAAGCCGCCCCGCCAAACCCAAACTGACCAACAGGACGACCACCATCGCCACAGGACACCTCAAAGCCAACATTTTCACCGCCTCCCCAGCAGGGTCGGCTTAGGTTTATGTGCTTCCAAACTCAGCAAAGTTAGAGGGGTTTGAGGTTGTGGAAAATCCTTGACCAGCTCGGATAAACGCTGAGCAATGCTTGCCCTCAATTGACGAATTTGCATCTCTTTCGCCGACACTTGACTTTTCTGCCAGTTATAAGCCTTTGTCTCAAGCATGATGAATCCATTGACCAAACACCACGCCAAGATCAAACAGCCGCTCACCAGAAGCCTGTAACCCCAATTACCCTGCTGCGGTTGAACCGCTGGTTTACGCCTTGGCACGACTTTTGGGCAATTCAGGTTAGGTGCGGCGATTTCAGCTTGTCTTGTTTTTTGCTTCTCCCTTTCAATCGGAGCCACCATTGTCCCTTCCCCCTTACCTAATCCTCTCCGCTGCCCTTAATTTGCAACTTCGGGCACGGGGATTTTGATGCCGCTCTTGGAAAGACGGGCGGATTGGGTCCTTTGTCAAGATGCGAAGCAAAGGTCGGTCCTTTTCCTTGTCCGCCGGTTGGGCGAGCTTAGCGAAAGCTTCCTTGACGGTTTTGTCTTCCAAGGACTGGTAGGTTAGGACAACTAACCTACCGCCACGCTTGAGAACCTTTGCCCCCTCAAAGATACCTTCCCTGAGTGCGTCAATTTCCTCGTTCACTGCCATCCTTAAAGCCAAGAAAACTTTCGTCGCAGGATGAATTCGGCCGCCTCTTACCCCTTTAGCTTGTATGACGAGTTCAGCCAACGCTTTCGCTGTCGGTATCCCACCGCTTCTGCTCCGCTCCTTGACAATTGCTTGTGCAATTCGGCGGGCGTCCGAGCGCCTTTCCCCGGCTTGAACGAAAAGCTGCTCAAGTTCACTGGCTGATAGGGTTTGCAACAAAGTCTGAGCAGTCACTTGAGAGGATCGGTCCATCCTCATGTCCAAAGGCGAATCATCCAAGAAGCTGAACCCTCGCTTGCTATCCATCTGCCAGAGACTTGGCCCCGGGTCAATGAGACAGCCATCAACACGCTCAACGCCTATCTGATGGAGCAACCTTCGAATATCCCTCATGTCACCGTAGATGAGTGTCACACGGTCTGCGTAGTCTGCCAACCGCTCTGCAGCAACTTCAAGCGAGGTGGCGTCTCGGTCAATGCCGATTACCTCAACTTTTGGGTTCGCCTGCAGAATCGCCAAGGTGTGTCCTCCCGTCCCGACAGTCATGTCCACAAACACTCCCTTTTTCAACTCCCGCACCCGCAAGAACTCCAAAACCTCTTTGACCATCGCCGGCGGGTGCAACCTTGCTTCCGCTTCTCCCGCTTCCCTCTTTCGCCTCTCAATTACCCGTTCTAACCAATGAATGTCAATAGCCACAGTCACTTGCCTCCCATTTCACAAGCCCAGTTCTTCTTGCAACTTCTTGACCTCTTCGGCTGTGATCTTGCTGAACCGTTGCTTGTATGCTTCCTCGTTCATCAACTCAACACGGTCACCGTTGCCAACAAAGTAGACCGTTTTGCGCAGGTTGCACACTTCCCTGAGGTTCGCTGGAATAATGAACCTCCAGTTGCTGTCAACCTTGACCTTTTGCCCATAACCCATGATTCGCTGCACAACCGGCGCTAATCGCTGTGGATTGGCTTGGTAAAGCTCCATTAACCTTTGGCTGTAACGCTTCCAATCCTCTGCGCCGAAGATGTAAATCGTATCATATGGGCTGATGGTCAAGTAGAACTCGCTACCCAGCCGTTGCCTCAATTCCACGGGCACAACGACCCTTCCCTTGTCGTCCACCGTGTAGCGGACGGTGCCTATAAACCACTCATCTGGTCTCAACTCTACTACCTGTTGAACTTCAAGCTCCTCCAATTCTCAACTACCCTCCAAAACTTTATGTCAACTTGTTCTAAAACTTGCCACTTGTTCCCACTTTCTCCCACCCGGCGGTTGGCACAAAAAGCGACTTCCCCAAGCAGCAGCCCCATTTCTGCTGCCTGGGGTCAAACCAACTCGGACCGACTTTTACTTGCTCCCGCCTCAAATTGGGGCGGGACTCATCTTATATCACTTCAGGCTAAAATTCTCGTGTCTCTCGGGCTTTCAACCCGCTTTCGGTCTACCCGTCTTGTCACCTCCGGGTTCTTCCTTGTTCACTCGGCTGCTTTAATGATAACATGGTCTCAGGTTGAAATCAACCATTTACGGTGATTTGCCATCAAATTGCTTCATTTTTGCGGTTCATTTTCTGAATTTTCCGAGAGGCTTTTGACGCTGATTGTTGCGGCAAGTTGTGCGGCGATTTTTTTGAAAACCTCCGCCACAGGCGAATTGGGGAACGCGGCAACGATGGGCAACCCCAAATCGCTGCCCTCGCATATTTCCGGCGATAGAGGCACAGCTCCTAAGAAGCGTATGCCTCTCTGACCGAACTCAACTTCCACGGCACCTCGCCTAAAGATTGATGTTTCCTTGCCACAGTGTGGACAAATGAAGTAACTCATGTTTTCAATGACTCCAAGCACCGGGACATTAAGCCGCTCAAAAGTAGCTGCGCCTTTCAAC
>JANZZQ010000131.1 GCA_026419315.1 Armatimonadota bacterium
GCCCTGCCCTGTGGAGGCCGGACTTTCCTCAGGCAGCATTTGCCTTTTGCGGCAAGTGCCACCTGCGGTCGCCCGTCCCGCCTTGCTACCTGCTGCCAGCTAACGTAATTTTGCCGCAACCTCGCTTTAAAGTTCTGGGACAGTTTGCAGGAGTTGAGAAATTATTTGCTCGGGTGAAACCCCATCCGCTTCAGCAGCGAAGTTCAAGACCAAGCGGTGTCTCATGACGGGGAAAGCCACTGCCCGGACATCTTCACAACTTGCAGCCGTCCGACCGTAAAGCAAAGCCCTTGCCTTCGCTCCCAAAATCAAACCTTGAGATGCTCTCGGGCCCGCACCCCATTGAACCCACTGCCGGACAAAATCCGGTGCGTGTTTTTCTTTAGGCCTCGTTGCCCTAGCGAGCTGAACGGCGTATTTGACGACCCTTTCTGGGACGGGAACTTTCCTGACCAAATCCTGAACCTCCAGCAACTCTTCCCTGCTCATTACAACCCTCAAATCGGGTTCGTAAGCGGAAGTTGTCAAATGGACGATGGTTTCCTCTTCGTCTTCAGAAGGGTAGTCAAGCACGATGCTAAACAAAAATCTGTCCAACTGGGCTTCGGGCAGCGGGTAAGTTCCCTCCATCTCAATCGGGTTTTGGGTCGCCAGCACGAAGAAGGGTTGAGGCAAATCGTAAGTGCGACCGCTGACGGTGACTTTGCGTTCCTGCATCGCTTCCAACAACGCTGACTGAGTTTTCGGTGGCGCACGGTTGATCTCATCGGCGAGGATAATGTTGGCGAAAATCGGTCCGTGCATGAACTCAAATTTTCGCCTTCCAGTTTCAGGGTCCTCTTGCAGAACATCGGTGCCCAAAATATCGCTTGGCATCAAATCGGGTGTAAACTGGATCCGCTTGAAACTTAGATCCAAAACCCTTGCGAGAGTGCTGACAAGCAAAGTTTTGGCTAATCCTGGAACACCTATCAGCAAGCAATGTCCTTTCGCCAGAAGCGCGATAAGTAGTTGCTCAATGACTTGGGTTTGACCAACTATGGCTTTCCTCAGTTCGCCGACAATTGTTTCCCGAACATGGGCAATTCTTTCAACGGCTTTCAATTCCCTCATCTCAACTTCGGCCATGCTAACTTCCCCGTCTCCTTTCGCTTTGCGCTGTCAATTTTGAGCCCAAAAGACGGGGGATGAAAGTCCCCGTTGCTGTCCGAACCGAGGCCGGCGACTTTTCAACGCCCAACTTGCGTCATAATGACGGTTGAATCTATTTTGCGAAGGGGGCAGGGAACAAAGCGTGGCGAGAATAAAGCGACCAAGCAATTTCTTCAAACGCCGTTGGCGCGAAGAAGCACTGAAGCATCGTTGGCGGATAATTAAAATAGCTGTCCCTAAATGGCGAGAACAATTTCGCTTCCCGGCAAGTGTGCGCGCATTCATCTTTGGCCTGAAAATATCCCCACAGGAAAGAATCGCTCAACTGAGAGCGTATGCGGAAAGACTGAAACGGCTCTACCCGCCATCACACCAATAAGTTCGTGTCTTGACAATTCGCCTGACAAGGTTTTGGCTTAGGCAGGGAACGAACGGTGAGTTTTCTTCTGCAACTCCTCAAACTCGAGCGGGTGTTCCTCTTGCAAGTGACGCAGTGAAATTTTCCCTGTAATCCAAACCCAACTCATTGGGAAAACGCCTGGCTTAAAGTGCACATGGTAAAGGTGCCAGATGATAATTGTCAAGAAAGCGAGCAACGCTTCGTAACTGTGAATTAGGCGGGCAATGTGCCAGACCCAAAGGGGCAAGTAAGTGAGCGCCTGCGCCTCAAACCATAGTGCCAATCCTGTCAAGACCATCACCGTAGTTCCCCAAACGACGGCGTAATACTCCAACTTCTCAATCCAGTTGAACCTGCCGAATTTCGGCTTCTCGTTGCTCAGTCCCAAGTAACACTTGAGCATTTGCAGGATGTCAAGGAAGTCCTTTTTCGTCCACATCATGTGTCTCAACTGCTCTCGCCCGCGAGGTGTCAGCAAATAGATGACATGCCAGACAGCCAAAACCATCAACATGACCGCTCCGATGCGGTGAATGATGCCCCTCAATTCGGCGCTGCCAGGAAAACTGAAAAACCATCTTGCCCAACCCGCGTCGGCGTAACTGAGAGGCAAACCTGAGATGACGAGGAGCGTAAAGGAAATCGCGAGCGTTAAATGCTGCAGCCGTTCATTGAGGTTGAAGCGTTCAACATACTCGTGGGAGAGAGGGTCATCGGAATGGTGAGGGGAAACCGCATGGCTGGGACGCCCCTTCAAGTAATTGCGGATGTCAAGGGCAACGTAAACGCTGAAGAAACCGATGAGACCGAAGATGAGCAATTGGTAAAGCACCTTGATGAACCAATAAAGTGGGCTTTCCTCCCTCGTCCCAACAAGGTGGACTTTACCGAAAGCTACGCCTTCGCCAATGCCCGGATGACAACTTCCGCATGTTTTGGGCAAGTTTTTCGGGTGAATTGAAGAACGAGGGTCAGTTGAGGGCAAAATGTTGTGAGCACCGTGACAGGATGCACAGTGAGCAACTTCCGTCACTCCATATCGGTTCATGATACCGTGAAAACTTGTTCGGTAAGTTGCAAGTTTCAAAGTCGGTAAACCCAATCGCCTTTGAATTCGTTCGTTTTCATGACATTTTGAGCATGTGGCGACAATGTGCTGTGGGTGAACCAAGGATGTGGGGTCCTCAGGGCTACGGATAACATGTTCACCGTGACAATCGGTGCAAACGGGTGATTCCTTGACGCCTTTCGCCCACGCTTGACCGTGAATGCTCCTTCGCCATTCCTCGTAAATTTGCTCGTGGCATTGACCGCAAGTTTCAGGCAAGTGGGGGCGAGCGACTTTGGCATTGGGATCATTAGCGGGTCTTATTCCGTGAATTCCGTGGCAGTCAATGCAAACGGCTGGCGGTTTGCCTTCCGCTGATTTTGTCCCTTTCGTTACGCCCTTTCGCAACAATTGACCGTGAACGCTTCTTTCGTAGTAAAGCAATGTTTTGCCTTTCGGAATTTGGTGCCACTCAACGAGTTGAGCGTCGCTGTGACAGCGGGAGCAAGTTTGAGGGATGTTTCTTCGGTTGACCTGAGAGCGTGGGTCTTTCGCCGGGAGAATGTTATGGTGACCGTGACAGTCGGCGCACCTTGGAGCATCAGGGTCACCGCGAGCAACTGCCTCGCCGTGAACGCTATCGGCATAGGATTTGAAAACGGCTACTTTGAACTCCGGTGCTTCAGGCAATTTCTGTTCCAAGTGGCATTTGCCGCACTCAACTTTTTGCGCGTGAGGTGGGTGAGGCAATTGGGTTGGGTCAATATCGTCATGGCAGTCGGTGCAGCGGAGTTTGCCGTGAACCGATTGGCGAAAAGACTTCTCGTCAACGGAAACGCTCCGCTTGCGACCGCGAATATCAAAGCCGTAAATTTCTGGCTTGCCGTGACACTCTTGACAGGCACGAATTTCTTGCTCACGAGTCAAATCGGCTTTCTGTTTCGGCGCTCTCATCCCTTGCGCCCAAACCAATGTCAAAATCCAGCAAGATAACAAAGCAATCGTCAGCATGAACTGACGCATAAACCTTCACTGCACCTCCGAAAACGCAAACTAACAGTTTGGGCTATGTCTAACGCCTTACAGGTTCGGGCAAATGGCAGTTGCGGCAGTAACGATCGGTGTGGCAATTGACGCAAAGTTGCTTTTGCAACCTCTGAACGCTGTCCTTGCCCCTGATGCCTCGTTGCTTCGCCAACTCACCGTGAGCCTTCACGAAG
>JANZZQ010000013.1 GCA_026419315.1 Armatimonadota bacterium
GTCTCGTGGGCTCGGAGATGTGTATAAGAGACAGCATCTCAATCAAAGCGACACGGTCTGCTCTCTTTTCAAGAATTTCCCGCAACTTGCTCAAATTGATTTGGTCTCTTTGAGCCTCTTTGACAAGGATGTGAACTCGCACGACAGCGCCGTCTATTTGCGGGTTGGCGTTGAGCAGTTCAATTGCTGTTTGAGATGGGTTGACTGAATTGCGGACATCCAATTTGATGGTGAGGAATAGACGAGTTGGTGTTTGAACGAATCGCCAATTCGCTTCCCATCGCCCTTCCCTTGTCCTCTCCAAATCCACGATAACGAAACCTTTCGGTTGCTTCTCTTCGCCAAAATTCAACCTCCCCAAACTGCCAGCATAGACAATTGGCGGTGAGAAATCATCAATTGCTTGATGCCGGTGGATATGCCCGAGACCGACATAAGCGAACCGTCGGTGTCTCAAAACGCTCGGTGGGACAATGGGTTCTGCAGACGAAGTCAAAATTCGCTCCGAGCCTGAAAACTCCGCCCCTTGAACCCATATGTGGCCGACCAAAATTGCGGGTGAATCGGATTGATTGCTTTTTTGGAGCAGGCTTTCAAGCCCCTCTTGCACCCTCCTCCCCATCAACTGTTGAACCTTATCTTCGTCAAGTGCCCTCTCTTCCTCAAAGGAGATGAGAGAACGGCGGGGCAAATACGGGAGGCAAAAAACTTGCAGTTCACCTTTTCGTGTCGGCAGTGAAATCACCTTTGGTTGGCGGGTGAACACGACACCCGGGATTTTCACCACACTGAAAATGTCAAGGGCAGAAGCCTCATCTTTGGCTGGCGGTAAATCGTGGTTGCCCGCTAAAATCAAAACTGCTATGTTTCGTTCAGATAAGGAGATGATGCGTTTTATGAACTCTCTTTGCGGGAGCGGGTCGGGTCGCCACGAGTGGTAAGCGTCTCCAGTGAACAGAACGGCATCCACATCTTCATTAACCGCCGTCTCAACCACGAAATCCAGACAGCGCAGTAAGTCTTTGAGTTGGGTGTGCATTCCTGTTTCCGGGTCTTTCCTTCCGTGAGTCTCCGCCCCAAGATGAGTGTCGGAAAAGTGCAAAATTCTCATCGCTATCACTGCTCCTTTCTTTCCCTTGAGCCACCTGCCATGATTTTTGGCAGTCAGTCGCGTATTTACGGATTGTAACAGTACTGCTATCATATTAGCGCACAAAGGAGAACTTGAGAGAGGTTTTGCGAAGGGGACAAACCGCCACAATCGTTCGGTCCAGTTGTCTGACCGTAATGCGATCGGGTTGATTTCACTGCGGGACTGAGTTATAATAAAAACCGCCCTTGTGAGCGGATGGGAGCCGTGAGCATTTAGCCTTTCATTAAGCGACGAGGGGCGAAAGACAAGTTTTTGCCTTTATATGGAAGGTGAGGCAATTGCTGCGAACGAAACCGACTTTGCCGGAAACAAAAGCTCGCCGTAGGGCAATATTGAGTGGAGAGGGTAATTTGGTTGCTCGTATCCGGCAATTTTTGATGGAATGTTGGGCTGAGTTAAAATTGACCCAACGCCCAACGAAGCAAGAAGTGGTCAGTTACAGTATGGCAGTTTTGGTAATCATTTTAGCAGCCGCCGCCTACTTAGCAGTGCTGGACTTCATATTTGCGAGAATTTTTGCGGTTTTCCGTTAGGAGGCGCCTCAAATGACCCAGCTTCAGCAAACGACGATACGAAAACGTTGGTATGCTGTTCACGTTATAACTGGGCAAGAGGAAAAAGTCAAACAACTTTTGGAACGAAGGGCAAAGGCATTGGGTTTGGAAGAGAAGCTGGGGCGTATTGTGATACCGAAGGAGCGCGACATCCAAGGGCGCCGGGCTGGTCTGATTGAGCGACGAATCTTTCCCGGCTACATCTTGGTTGAGATGGTTTTGGACGAAGAGACTTGGCATTTGGTAAGGCGAACGCCTGGGGTAACGGGCTTTGTTGGAGTTCAAGAGGGTAAGGTTGATAAAAGCGGCGTCCCTCTAATCCAACCTTTGCGCGACCACGAAGTTGACAGCATCTTGAGGATGATGGGTGAAGAAATGGTTCGCCCTCGCCCCATTTGGCACAAAGGGGAAATGGTGCGAATCAAGTCCGGACCTTTTGTCGACACTGTTGGTCGTATTGAAGAAGTAAACTCGCAGCGACAAACTCTGGTCGTCATGGTGAACTTGCTCGGGAGAGAAACACCTGTGGAAGTTGATTTCTCCCAAGTTGAACGAGTGTGAACGGACACTTGCTTTTGTTGCACTCTTTTGCTAAAATAACTTCTTCGGCTTTTTGGTAGCAGGAGGGTTGTCTTGTGGCAAAGAAAGTTGTAGCGACAGTGAGACTGAATTTACCTGCCGGTAAGGCGGCAGCCGGTCCACCAGTCGGTCCGACTTTGGCGCCCTACGGCATTAACTTGATGGAGTTCGTCAAGGCTTACAATGAGGCGACCCGAGAAATGATTGGCACGGTTGTGCCGGTTGATGTTACCATTTACTCCGATAGGTCTTTCACTTTCGTCCTCAGGCGTCCTCCTGTCTCCGAGCTTTTAAAGAAAGCGGCTGGGATAGATAAAGGGTCGCCTGCACCTAACAAAATCAAAGTCGGTAAGGTGACAAGAGAACAAATCCGGGAGATCGCCTTAATGAAGATGCCCGACTTGAACACCGACGACATTGAGGCTGCAATGAGGATTGTTGAAGGCACTGCCCGCAACATGGGCATTGAAATCGTCCCGTGAGAAGGAGTGTAACTCCCATTTGCAGAACCGCTTTTCACTCCCAAAATGTCAAACCTTGGAGGGAGAAACATGGCGAAGCGAGGTAAGCGTTATCGGCAATTGTTGGAAATTTACGACAAGCAGCAGGTTTATTCTGTGCCGGAGGCTATTGATTTAGTCAAGAAGTTGGCTACTGCCAAGTTTGATGAAAGCGTTGACGTGGCAATTGTCTTGGGAATTGATCCGAGAAAGAGCGACCAGAGGGTTAGGGGTGTTGTCCAACTACCTTATGGGACAGGGAAGCAACCGGTTGTCGCCGTTGTAGCGAAAGGTGAGAAGGTTCGGGAAGCCGAAGAGGCTGGTGCCGACTATGTCGGTGCTGAGGATTTGATTGACCGAATTGACAAAGGTTGGAAGGATTTCGATTACCTGATCGCTACCCCTGACATGATGAGGTTGATTTCAAGGCTCGGTCGCAAACTTGGTCCGTTGATGCCCAGCCCTCGTAACGGAACCGTGACCAACGAGATTGGGGAAGTTGTTCGGCAGTTGAAGTCGGGTCGACTTGATTTTCGGACAGACCCACAAGGCGTTGTTCATGCAGTTATTGGGAAGGTTTCTTTCCCTGCCGAACACCTCTTGGAGAACTTCAAAGCCTTGCTTGATGCCCTTTTGAAAGCACGCCCTGCAACTCAGAGGGGGCAGTATATCAAGAGCATTTCAATTTCGCCCACTATGGGACCCAGCGTTAAAGTTGATGTTCAAAAGGCGTTGCAGTTAGTGCGTTAGAGGAGGAAGGGAATCATGCCGAAACCTGAGAAAATCAAGCTGGTCAACGAGTTCGTTGACAAACTTCAAAGGTCAAAAGGGTTTGTCGTGACCACTTACATGGGTTTAGATGCCGGTCAAATGACAACTTTGCGACGCCGTATAAAACAGGAGGGGGCGGAGTTAAAGGTTATAAAGAACACCCTATTTGCCCGAGCACTGCAACAAGTTGGATACAACGGTGAGTTAGTGAAACGATTGCGGGGTCCATTAGCTGTTGTCTTCGGTTACGATGATCCGGTTACGGCGCCGAAGGTAATTCACAATTTGCGGAAGGAATACGAAGTTTTGTCCTTCCTTTGGGGAGTCATTGAAGGCCAACTTTACGAAGCAAAGCAGTTGGAAACACTTGCCACTTTGCCGTCTCGTGAAGAGCTTTTGGCTCAAGTTGCCGGCTACCTTCTCGCCCCAGTTTACAATTTCGTGGGGCTGATCAACGCCGTTCTATGGGAATTCGCTGCAATCCTTGAAGCCGTCATAGAAAAACAAGGCGGAATAGTTGAACAAGGAGGGTCTCAAATGGCAGCAACAACTAAGGTGCAGGAATTGTTTGAAGCCCTCAAGGGCTTGACACTTCTTGAACTTAAACAACTGGCGGACATGTTCAAGGAAGAATTCGGTGTGACTGCGGCAGCGCCTGTCGCTGTTGCTGCTGTCCCGGCTGCTGCTCCAACTGCTGAAGCTGCCGCGCCAGTGGAGGAAAAGACCGAATTCAAGGTCATCTTGAAAGCTGCTGGTGACCAGAAGCTGCAAGTTATCAAGGCTGTTCGTGAAGTGGTGCCTGGTTTGGGACTGAAGGAAGCCAAGGATTTGGTTGAGGGTGCTCCTTCAGTTCTCAAGGAGGGAGTGAGCAAGGAAGAGGCTCAAAAGATCAAGGAGAAGCTTGAAGCGGTTGGGGCTACTGTGGAGATTGAGTGAGATGGGCTTGCAAACAAGTGCGATTTAGGGCGGGGTTAAAAACCCCGCCGACCGATTGATTGGTGCGGTGCAGAGCCGTGCCTTATCAGTTGCAAAACGTGCAACGCACAAGGAGGCGTCCAGGAACATGATGACAACAGCGGCGCGCCACCAGGCACCGCCGAGCAAGTTTGTCCGCCGACTTCAAGAGAGGTTGGCGCACTACCAAAAAGTGCTTCCTCCCATTGAACCGCCTCACTTCCTTGAAGTCCAACGCCAATCCTACGAGTGGTTCTTGAAAGAAGGTTTGAAGGAACTCTTGCGCGCTTTCTCACCGATTGAGGACTACACGGGAACATTAGTGCTTGAGTTTTTGGATTACGAACTCGAAATCCCTCAACCTCAACCAAACTGCACTCAATGTCGCCAAGGCGCTTGTCATCAGCACAAGTATTTCTCGCCCGACGCATGCAAAGAGAGAGGGCTCACTTACGAAGCTTCCCTTAGGGCCAAAGTTCGCCTCATTGACAAAGAAGCTGGGGAGGTTAAGGAGTGGACGGATGTTTACTTAGGCGAACTTCCTTTGATGACTCCTCGAGGGACCTTCGTCGTCAATGGCACGGAAAGGGTTGTTGTCTCGCAGTTGAACAGGTCTTCCGGGGTTTACTTCTCCTCCCGCCTTCACGAGCTGACTGGACGCGAATTGTTCTTGGCCCAAATCGTCGCTCGCAATGGAAACTGGGTTGAGTTTGAGACGGTCGTTGAGACGAAACAAGAGGAGAGGGCAAAAGAGCGAGTGAGCATTCGGGTTCGCGTTGGTGGCTCAAAAGCGATGCCCGCAACTATGCTCCTTAAGGCCTTCAGCGCCCTCAAGGAAACTAGAGGAATCCCGCCAAATGTGATCAGGTTGCCCAAAACCAGCCGAAGGCTGATCGGTAAGAGATTAGCTGAACCCGTTATAGACCAAGAAACCGGCGAACTTTTGGCTCACGACAACACGGTTATAACATCGGAACTTTGGGAGCAGTGTCAAAAAGCTGCAATTGACAAAGTCGCAGTTTACGAGGACAAGTTGCCTTGTGGCACAACCGAGGACATAGTTCGGCTCTTCAGTGTCCCCCAAACTTTTTCCCAACCCATACAAATTTCCCCAGAAGAACTGGACGACCAAAGGTTCTGGTTGCTGGATGACCTTATTGACCCAAGAACAAAGCGAATTTTGGTTCGCGCGCCGACAAGAGTGACCTCGGAAGTTTTGGAACGGATCAACAGGTTGTTAGAATCGGGTTTGGCGGAAGTCACCCTTTACAGGTGCGACCCTTACATAAGCGATACCCTTGAAGTTGACCCCGCTCCAGACGAACGGACTGCGCTTTTGATGGTTCACCGAGTCCTTCGTCCATCCGAGCCTGCAACTTGGGAATCCGCCCGCGAATTGCTCTTTGGTCTTTTCCTCGATCCAAGAAGATACGACTTGGGCAAGGTGGGACGACACCTCCTCAACCGGAAACTTAGGTTCAAAGATTGGCTGGGGGCGGAACCTGATAGCGAAATAGTGACCCTCACCTTAGAGGACTTGATTGGAACTTTGCGGGCAATTATCCTTTTCCGCGAGAAGATCGAGAGCATGGACGAGAAGATGGGACAGCCTTTCTGGGGGTTGTTTAATGCTGCCACAAACGGGAAAGAAACAGCCATACCTGAAATCCTCAAAAATCCCGACTGGCTCGGCTTACTTCAAGACGATGTTGACCATCTGAAGAACAAACGGCTGAGAAGCATCGGGGAGCTCCTTCAATCTCAACTTCGAGCTGCCTTATTGAGGATGGAGCGTGCTTTGAAGGAAAGGATGGCAACAATCCCGCGAGAGCAGATGTCGCCCCAGCAACTTCTCTCCATTAAACCTTTGCAAGCTGCTATTAAGTCCTTCTTCGCATCAGGTCAACTTTCTCAATTCCTTAGCCAGCACAACCCTTTGGACGAACTTGAGCACAAGAGGCGTATGACTGCGCTTGGTCCTGGCGGAATCTCTCGCGAGAGCGCTAAGGGTATGTTGCAGTTGAGGGACGTTCATCCTAGCCACTACGGTCGCATCTGTCCGATCCAAACCCCCGAAGGCCCGAACATTGGTTTGATCTCAACCCTTGCAGCGTATGCAAGGGTTGATGAGTTTGGTTTCATTCGCACCCCTTACCGAGTTGTCAAGGATGGAGTGGTGACCGGGGAAATTCACTGGCTGGCTCCTGACGAGGATGAAAGGTTCTTTATCGCACCTGCAGACACGCCCGTTGACGAGAGTGGAAGGATCATTCCCGAGCGTCTGATTGTCCGAGGACCTAAACCGGAAACCGGAGAACCCGGATACATGTGGGTGAGTCGCACTCAAGTTCATTACATGGATGCTTCGCCGCGACAATGTTTCTCCGTTGCGACGAACCTCATCCCATTCTTGGAGCACGATGATGCCAACCGCGCTTTGATGGGTTCAAACATGCAAAGACAAGCTGTGCCTTTGATTTACCCTGAGGCGCCATTAGTTAGAACCGGTTTGGAGGCGAAAGTCGCACGCGATTCGGGAGCTCTCCTCATTGCCGAGGAAGAGGGTGTCGTTGAGTATGTTGATGCATCCCGAATTGAAATCAGAACCCGCTCGGGCGAGAAGAAGATCTATGACCTAAGGACCTTCAAGAGGTCAAACCAGGGAACTTGCTGGCACCAGCGACCGCTGGTATCAAAGGGACAAAGGGTCAAGAAAGGCGATGTCCTCGCCGATGGCCCAGCAACCAAAGATGGCGTGTTGGCTTTGGGGCGCAACTTGCTCGTTGCTTTCATGGTTTGGGAAGGATACAACTACGAGGACGCTATTGTCATTAGCGAGAGACTTGTCAAAGAAGACATCCTGAGCAGCATCCACATTGAAAGCTACGAGACAACCGCGCGAGACACGAAACTCGGTCCTGAGGAAATAACCCGAGATGTCCCTAACGTTGCGGAGGAAAGATTGAAGTTCCTCGACGAAAACGGGATCATTGTCGTTGGGGCGGAGGTTAAGGCGGAGGACATTTTGGTTGGGAAAGCGGTTCCAAAGGCTGCGTCGGAGTTGTCGCCGGAGGATAGGTTGATGGTCGCGATTTTCGGCAAGAAAGCGGAAGACATGAGGGATGCTTCCCTGAGAGTCCCGCCAGGTGAATGGGGAACTGTTATCGGAACCCTTGTCCTCGCAAGATACAAGTATCGCTGCCGAAAGTGCGGGGAAATTATCAGGCATTGGAAGAAAATCGAGAGGTTGGAACACAGCCGATGTGGAGGTAAACTGGAGCAGTTGCCCGGTGATGATTTGAAGACTGGGGTTAACATGATGGTTAGGGTTTACGTTGCCCAAAGGCGTAAAATCAGCGTTGGTGACAAACTGGCAGGCCGGCACGGTAACAAAGGCGTCATCGCTAAGATACTACCTGAAGCGGATATGCCTTACCTACCCGACGGAACTCCCGTTGACATCATCCTGAGCCCGCTGGGTGTCCCCTCCAGGATGAACATCGGTCAGTTGCTGGAAACTCACCTGGGTTGGCTCGCTCATTTCTACGGTATGGCTTTTGAGGTCCCGCCTTTCTTGGGCTTGGTCAAAGAGTCCGATTTGATTGAAGGTTTCCGAGAAGCAGTCAACGAATTGCAGAAGGAGCAGCTGTATAAGATGGCGACGACGGAGTGGAAGTTGAAAGTCAGGAAACCTCAGTGGGGCGATCCCGTGGAAGATTACGCAGAGGAGTTGGCGGACTTGCTGCTTTCGCAACCGAGCGACGAAAAGGAGAAAATGCTGAGTTTGCTGAACTTGCCCTCGACAGCCGATAAAAACTCTGTCAAGGAAACCCTTTTGAGCAGGGCGCGGGCTCGCGTCGGTTTTGACCCTGAGACAGGGAAATCCATTCTCTACGACGGTCGCACCGGCGAACCTTTTGACCAACCCGTTACTGTCGGTTGGATGTTCATCATGAAACTCATCCACTTGGTTGAGGACAAAGTTCACGCCCGTGCAGTTGGCCCTTATTCGCTGGTAACTCAGCAACCCTTGGGCGGGAAGGCGCAGTTCGGAGGACAGAGGTTGGGCGAAATGGAGGTTTGGGCATTGGAGGCTTATGGGGCTGCTTACAACTTGCAGGAAATGCTCACAGTCAAATCCGACGACGTTCACGGTCGCGTCCAAATCTTTGAAGACATTGCCCACGGTCGAAACATCTTGGAGGCGGGCGTTCCTGAATCCTTCAAGATTCTCGTCAAGGAATTGCAGAGCCTCGGCTTGCAAGTCACTGTTGAAACTCGTGACGGGGTTGTCGTGGAATTGAAGGATGAGGAGGAAACAACCCTTCAAGAGCGATAGAAGTCGCAATGTTTCTCGTGCGTGCAGGTGCGTGTTCGCTGAGCGAGGAAATGAGGAAAGTAACTGTTGCGAGTGCGTGCCTGCACGCTCAGCTGCTCACACGCTTTGGAGGTGACAAAGTTTGGAGACAAGACAATCAAGGCAATCGGTTTACTTTGATGTCGTGAGAATCGGTTTAGCATCGCCTCAAGACATTCGCTCTTGGTCTCACGGTGAAGTCAAGCGTCCCGAGACGATCAACTACCGAAACTTCCGCCCCGAAAAGGACGGCCTTTTCGATGAACGGATTTTTGGTCCAACAAAGGATTACGAGTGCGCGTGTGGGCGTTACAAAAAGCGAAAATTTGCCGGAATGGTGTGTGAGCGATGTGGAGTTGAAGTGACCTCTTCGAGGGTAAGGAGAAGGCGAATGGGGCACATAGAGTTGGTTTCCCCAGTCGCCCACATCTGGTTCTTCAGAAACACTCCATCCGTTATCGCGCTTTTGCTTGACCTTTCGCCCAAACTCGTTGAGCGGGTCATCTACTTGACAACTTATATCGTCACTCAGACCGACCCAAGGGCTATAAGGCAGGAGAGGGACAATTTGCAAAAAGCCGTTGAGTTGGAAAAGGACGAAATTGACGCCAGCGTTCGCGACCATGTTAACCGGTTGAGAAGGGAACAGGAGGCTATCAAGGAGCGGGCTCAGCAGAACCTTATCCCGTTAGATGAAGCGGAGGACATAATTCGCCAGATCGAAAAGGACATCCAATCCATCACCCAGCAAGCTGAAGAGCAAAAGCAGGAACTTGACAAAGCGTTGGATTTGCTCCAATCCTTGCAGCCAAAACAAGCCTTAACACCAGAGGAGTTGCTTTCCCTTCGGCGGTTGATGGAAACCGCTCAGCGCAAACTTGGTCGCTCCTATGACCACCTTTTCAAGGTTGGAACCGGTGCCGAAGCAATTCGCGAGTTGCTTGAGGAGTTGGACTTGGAGCGACTCTCCCGAGAATTGAGAAGGACCATCCAAGAGACCACAGGTGCTAAAAGGGCGAGAGCGATCAAGCGGTTGGAAATTGTGGAAGCCTTCAGGAAATCGCGCAACCGACCAGAATGGATGATTTTGGAGGTTCTTCCCGTTTTGCCACCGGAATTGAGACCTATGGTCCAATTGGATGGAGGTAGGTTCGCAACCAGTGACCTCAATGACCTTTACAGGCGTGTCATAAACCGCAACAACAGGCTCAAAAAGATGAAGGAAATTCGAGCCCCCGAAAGCATCATCAACCACGAAAAGCGCTTGCTGCAAGAGGCAGTTGACGCTTTGCTTGATAACTCCCGCAAGCCTCACCCTGTTCTTGGAACAAACGGTCGACCTTTGAAGTCGCTGTCGGATATGTTGAGGGGCAAAGAAGGACGATTCAGGCGCAACTTGCTCGGGAAACGAGTTGACTACTCTGGTCGTTCCGTTATCGTTGTCGGTCCACAATTGAAACTTTACCAATGCGGTTTGCCGCGAGTGATGGCAAAAGAGTTGTTCCGCCCGTTCCTCATGCACTGGCTTGAGAAACATTCCGACCAGACGGGGGTCTATACCCTTCGCAGTGCCCGGAGGTTGCTTGAAGAAGAAGATAACCCGCTCGTTCATGAGGCTTTGGAAAACGTCGTTAAAGACCATCCCGTTTTGCTGAACCGGGCCCCAACGCTTCATAGGTTGGGGATTCAGGCGTTTGAGCCTGTCCTCGTAGACGGAAAGGCAATCCAAATTCACCCGCTTGTGTGCCCTCCCTACAACGCTGACTTCGACGGCGACCAAATGGCTGTCCATGTCCCGCTTTCTGTGACAGCGCAAGCTGAAGCCCGCTTGTTGATGATGTCATCCAACAACATTTTCTCACCCGCTAACGGTCAACCTTTGATGGCTCCAGGTTACGATATCGCTTTGGGTTGCTACTACTTGACACTTTGGCAAGCATTGCCCGAAGAAGCAAAAGTGGTGCGAGAGGAAGGGAGGAAAAACTTCACCTCACCGGTGGAATTGCTCATCTACGCTCGAAAGGGCTGGATCAGTCTGAACGACACTGTCACGGTTGGCAACGAAAAGGGCACTGTCTGGCAGCATCTGCTCAGGTATCTTGCCCCCAAAGGGAGGGCATTCGCCGATCGCGAGGTTCCCCTGAGATTGCTTGAACTCAGACAAATTCACTGGCAGACAGACATCCTGGTCCGTGACGAGAAGAGCGAGAGTGGATGGATGCTCACCACTCCAGGTCGCATACTCTTCAACAGCCTTCTGCCGCCAGAATTTCCCTTCATAAACGAGCCGGTAACCAAAAGCAAACTCCGCGACATAGTGATCCAGATCTACGAGCAATTTGGGAACGTTCGTTTGGTGCAGTTCCTTGACGATGTGAAGGACTTGGGGTTCCACATCGCAACACTGTCTGGAATCACGCTGTCCGTCGCTGACCTGAGAGTTGAAACTGAACGGGAGCAGTTGATCAAGGCTGCTGAAGAGAAGGTTCAGCAAATTGAAGAGGCGTATGAGCGCGGGGAACTTAGCCTCTTTGAGCGGGAGGAGCTGATCTACCGAACATGGATGGATGTTGTCGACAAAGTGACTGAACAGGTGATGACGAACATCGGAATTCACAACCCAATCTACATGATGGCGGAAAGCGGAGCAAGAGGTCGCAAGGAGCAAATTGTCCAGTTGGCCGGTCTGCGGGGTTTGATGACGACCGCAGTTGGAACCATAATTAGCGACTTGCCTGTCAAAGGTAACTTGAGAGATGGCTTGAGTTTGCTGGAGTATTTCGTTTGCACTTTCTCCGCCCGCCGAACCCTCGCTGATACCGCTCTGCGGACATCGGATGCTGGCTACTTGACCCGAAGGTTGGTGGACGTTGCCCAAGATGTGGTCATCAAGGCAATCGATTGCGGGACCACGGAAGGAATTGAAATCACCCCGATTGAGGAACGACAAAGGCTTGACGACCACAGGGAACAAGTTGTCACAATCGTTTCCTTAGCCGACAGGATATGGGGGCGAATATCCGCTGAGGACGTCATTCACCCGAAGACAAAGAAACCAATTGTCAAGGCAGGGGAAATGATTACCCGCGAGAAAGCGAAGGAAATTGAGGCTGCTGGCGTGACGAAAGTGAGGGTCCGTTCGCCTCTAACCTGTGAGCTGCCCCACGGGATCTGTGCAATGTGCTACGGTATGGACTTGTCGACCGGGAGATTGATTGAACTGGGAGAGGCTGTCGGTATCATCGCGGCGCAATCCATCGGCGAACCTGGAACCCAATTCACTCTCCGAACTTTCCACACGGTCATTGGACAGAGCCTTGTTGAGATCCGACAGTTCAAGGGGCACCGGGAGCGGGCTCTCCGGGAAATCATCCGCCACTCGCGAGCGCAAGGAGGAGAAATGAGCCTTAAGGACATGATGGACGAAATCAAGAAAGCGTCTCGCGGAGCAGAAGAGGAGCAAAAGGAACAAAGGATGAAGTGGTGGACGCGACTGCACGTCCCTCGCAGGAGAGGGTTGCTCAGGGTTGAGGAGTTGTTTGATGCGAGGAAGCCTCTCGGTCAAGCTATCGTCGCAGAATACGATGGAACGGTCGTGGAAATCTCAAAGAGAGGAATTTGGCGAGTCTACATCGACTCCATCGTCCCCGAGCAAGATTGGGAGAAGAACTTGGACGAAATCATCGCTCAGGACGTGAAGGTTGGGGACGCGGTGATCGTTGCCAAGGGCACACCTCTAAGGGACGTCGTCATTGAACAGTTGAAGGCGGCTGGCGTCAAGGAAATCGTCCTTCGCAAAGGCTACGTTGTCCCATTCAATGCCGACTTCAAAGTCAAAGTTGGAAGCAAGGTTAAGGCAGGAGACCCGTTGACGGAAGGCGCAATTAACCCATACACCTTGCTGTCCCTTCGCGGTGTTAGGGCGGTTCAAGATTACCTGCTGAGGGAGATTCAAAGCGTTTACCGCTCTCACGGGCTTGACATCCATGACAAGCACATTGAAATCATCATTAGGCAAATGCTTCGTAAGCGGAAAATCATTGACCCTGGCGATACGGAGTTCTTGCCCGGGCAGATAGTTGACCGAGCGGTCTTTGAATTTGAGAACAGAAGGGTGATGGCTCAGGGTGGTAAACCAGCAACTGCCGAGTGGGTTTTGATGGGTATCATGAGGGCAGCGGAAAGCACCGACAGTTGGTTGAGTGCAGCCTCTTTCCAGAGAACAACTCAAGCTTTGACAGATGCCGCAATTCGCGGTAAAGCCGATTACCTCATCGGTTTGAAGGAGAACGTCATCATCGGAAGACTTATCCCTGCTGGAACTGGTTTCTTGCAGCCGGGAAGCGTTGAAGTCTTGCCGCCTGAGAGCGGAGAAGAACTGCCTCACGTCGGCGAACCCGAAGAGAAACCTCGCCGCCGACAGAGAACATCCCGTCCCCGCTCCACTCGGAGGCGATGACTTCTTTACAAATTTGCGCCATGATTGAAAGGGGACTCAAAGAAGGGGCATGGCACCGCCATGCCCCTTTTGTTTGACTTAGACCACACCTCACTGCAAGAGCGAAAATTTGCCGCAAACGGAGAAGGAGGGCTGGGAATGGTTAGGGAAGAGACAACTGCACCCGTCGAAGCACCTGCAACCTCTGACTATCAAGCAGAACACATTGCTGTCCTGAAAGGTTTGGAAGGCGTCCGAAAAAGGCCAGCAATGTATATCGGGGACACAAGCACTCGCGGTCTGCATCACTTGCTTGAAGAGGTCATTGACAACAGCGTTGATGAAGCGTTGGCTGGCTATTGCAGGCGAATTGAAGTGACCATACACAAAGACGGCTCCGCTTCCGTTGCCGACGACGGTCGTGGTATACCAGTTGACATACACCCTGAGGAAGGGAAGCCAGCAGTTGAAGTTGTTATGACCATGCTTCATGCAGGGGGAAAATTCCACACCGGTGCTTACCGAGTTTCTGGAGGTTTACATGGTGTCGGTGTCAGCGTTGTGAACGCACTTTCTGAATGGCTTGAGGTTTGGGTGAAAAGAGACGGCAAGATTTGGCATCAAAGATACGAACGAGGTGAGGTGGTAACTCCCCTCAAAGCCGTGGGTAAATCCGCCCGAACCGGGACAACCGTCCGATTCAAGCCTGATCCGGAAATTTTCGAGACAACGGAATGGGATGCTAACAGAATCAAACAACGGTTGCACGAACTTGCTTTCCTCAACCCACAAGTTCGGTTCATTTTCCGAGATGAACGGACCGGCGAGGAAGTTGAATTTCACGAGAAAGGCGGCTTGGTCGCCTACGTCCAACACCTCAACCGCAACAGAGAGGTTTTGCACCGCCCCATCTACATCAGTGGTGTCCGAAAGGTTGAACAAGATGGCAAGGTTGTGGACGAAATTTCCGTTGAGGTCGCACTTCAGTATCATGAGGGCTATCAAGAGCAAATCTTGAGTTTCGCCAACGACGTCAGAACTGTAGATGGCGGGACCCACGAAAGCGGCTTTAAAAACGCCCTAACGCGAGTGATTAACAACTACGCGCGTAAGGTCGGGTTGTTAAAGGAGAAGGATTCAAACCTGACAGGAGACGACGTCCGGGAAGGTTTGACGGCGGTCATTTCCGTCAAATTGATGCGACCGCAGTTTGAAGGGCAAACAAAACACAAGTTGGGCAACAGCGAAGTTGAAGGCGTAGTCTTCAGCATCGTCCACGAAGAGTTGAGTGCTTACTTTGACAAAAACGGAACAATCGCTCGCCGCATCGTTCAAAAGTCAATCCGTGCCGCACAAGCCCGTGAAGCGGCAAAACGAGCCGCCGAACTCGTGAGAAGGAAAACCGCTTTGGATGACGCTCGCTTACCGGGAAAGTTAGCAGATTGCACGGAAAAAGACCCGAGTTTGTGCGAGTTGTTCTTGGTTGAGGGCGAAAGCGCAGGTGGAACCGCAAAGCAAGGGCGTGACCGAAGAACTCAAGCTATCCTGCCACTGCGGGGGAAAGTCCTCAACGTTGAAAAGCACAGGCTTGACAAAGTTCTAAGCAACGAAGAAATCCGAGCAATTATAACCGCCTTGGGGACCGGAATCTGGATTGAAGACGGTAAGCATCGTCGCAAAGGTGGAGAGACGTCAACCGAATTTGACATTAACAAGCGTCGCTATGACCGAATCATCTTGCTTGCGGATGCCGACGTCGACGGTAGCCACATCCGAACGCTTCTCTTGACATTCCTGTTCCGTTATCTCCGTCCGTTAGTTGAGGGCGGACATGTTTACATCGCTAAACCACCGTTGTATGCTATCAGGAAAGGTCGCGAACTTTACTACGCTTACACTGACGAAGAGCGAGACGCAATTGTCAAGAAACTTGGTGGACGGGGTGTAACCGTTCAGAGGTTTAAGGGTCTGGGCGAAATGAACCCCGACCAATTGGCTGAGACGACGATGGACCCCAAAACCCGAGTTCTGTTGCGGGTGACTTTGGAAGACGCACAAAAGGCAGATTGGCTCTTTTCAGTCTTAATGGGAGAGCAAGTTGAACCTCGCCGCCAGTTCATTGAGCAACACGCCAAAGAAGTCGCTAACGAGTTGGATATCTGAGCGATAAGCTGACCAAAAGTATAGTGAAGGGCCGTGAATAAAATTTGCCCATCGTTGCAATTTCAGTATTGGAACGAATGAGGGGGCGAGAAAGATGAGGCATCAAGGCTTTACCCTGAAGAACTTTTGACCGTCATTGCGGTTATCGCTGTTTTGGCTGCGTTGTTGCTTCCCGTGCTCATGAGGGCGAGGGAAAGTGCGAGGCAATCAAACTGCTTGAGCAATTTGCGTCAAATCGGGATGGCTTTCGGTCAGTATGTCGGCGATTGGGATGAAGCCTTCCCCGTTCCTGACGCGAACTTTTTGACAATGGATGAATGCGCTGAGGTTTACGAAGGCCATGAACCGTTTAACGGGGTCAGAACCTACGGCGACCAACTTTTGCCTTACAGCAAAAACGGTCAAATTTGGCAATGCCCAAGTGACCCCAATGGTGTCAAAGTGCTACCAAGTTACGAGTTGAACAAGCGCTGGACTTCATACCATTACCGCCACTATTTCGTCGTCGGTTTCCATTGGCTTTGTCCGACCGAGCCGTTGGTGCGGTGGGTTCGCGGTCATGTGCCGAGACTTGCGATGTTTCAGCAGCCGGCAGGCATCTTCGCATTTCACGAGTTGGGAGTTTACCATCGGCGAGAACTGGTGCAAAACCCATCAACTGGTCAGCCTGAATGGAGTCCGTCGGCAGGAATGCAGTTTGCTTTCCTTGACGGTCATGTCAAGGTGGTCAATGTCGGTCAAATTTTGCAGCGTGCCGCTTGGTGGACAGGACAAGGTTGGGACTACCACTGGCCGAGGAACGGATGGGAAATTGAGCCAATCGTAGGCAAGCCTGATTTGTAATGTCCTATTATCCCATCACTGACGCGCAAATAAAATTCGCCCTTTGGCGCAATTCATGAAATGGTAGCGGAAGAGAAGGTTATTGAAATAGCGGTGAAAAGGCTCAAAGACCCTCACTGGTCGGGTATATGCACCGAATGTTCCAAGGCAATTAAATGCAAAATCTTCCATA
>JANZZQ010000132.1 GCA_026419315.1 Armatimonadota bacterium
GTTCACTGAAGACGCCATTGAGGCTATTGCCTATTACGCAGAAAAGGTCAACGAGGAGACAGAAAACATAGGAGCGCGGAGATTGCACACAATCATGGAGAAGGTGCTTGAGGACATAAGTTTCCGCGCACCGGAACTTGCCGGCGAAACTATCGTCATTGACGCCGAATATGTCAAAAGGCAACTTGAGGGCGTCGTTAAGGACCGAGACTTGAGCCGATACATACTCTAATGCGTTGTGCGTTGAGCGTTGCGAGTTGAGCGTTGTGCGCAGTGATGAGAGGTTTTACAAACTCCCGATTTTTGTTGGCACAATGAAAGGTTGCGTTCAACTTTTATCAGCGAATTGCTTTGAGGGAGAGCAGAGTGATTTCCGGTGGGCACCTGAATCTCAACGGCAAACCTGCAGAAACCCCTCGGGAGACATAAAGCCAAGTTTCTCCGATTTTCGTCAATCCTTGTGCCCTTCGGGATTTGTCACGGCAAGGGGCAAGAAACGGACCAAGCAAAGGGAGAACGACTTGACCTCCGTGAGTGTGACCGCTGAGGATTAAATCCACGCGGTCAATGTGAGGGTCATCGGCGATGTCCGGGGAATGAGAGAGCAAGATGACGAAATCGTTGTCCGGCACACTTTTCAAACTGCTTTGCAAATCATCGCGGCCAGTGTAAGGGTCATCAACACCAACAAGCCACAAGGATGCCCCTTTGATTTCCAACCTAACTGCTTCATTGACCAACAAATGGACATTGGCTTGCTTAAGGGCTTTCCTCCACTCGTCAACGCTGAAAGGTCTACCGCCCCAAGGCGACGGTTTTTTGAGCCGCCAGGGACAATGGTGGTCGTGATTACCGAGCACGGCAAAAACTCCGTATCGGCTTTTGATGCGTCTCAGAACCGGGATGAGATGTGGGACTGCACTGCACCAATGAACAAGGTCTCCTCCAAGCAAAACGATGTCCGGATCGGACTCATTCGCAAGCATAACCGCTCGCTCCGCGATGTCGACCCCGAAGCCACTGGGCATGATGTGTAAATCGCTTAAGAAAGCAATTGTCAATCCATCCAACGGGGAAGGCAACCGCTTCAGTTTTAGCAAGTATCGTTCAACGACCAATCGGCGTGGCTCAACGAAAAAACTCCTCCACGCCAAACAAAAAGCCCAAAATCCGAAGAGAAACCCGAAAACGATTATCCATCCAGCCATCAACCATCACCCTTCTGCTTCCGAATCCCCTACCCTTAATCTTAACCTTTGGGCACAAGTTTCCGTGCGCCGAACTTTCGCATGCAAAGAAGCTGGCGAGCGTAAATGCCCGTTACCAAATCCTTGTGCGGCTTTTGAAAAATTCTGCGAGATTGAAATTTCCACTGTTCTGCGAATATAAGCTGACTTTTTCCGATCGTGAAAGAGCGCAACTTTTCGGGAAAATTTTTCGCCCCTAAAAGGCGAGCCAAGTTTTTTCGGTTGTGATCTGATGCGACTTTACGGAACTCTCCAAGGAAAGCTCGTTTTTGCCCAAGCAAAATTGCCCGACAGGGTTGCTATACTTCTGAGCAGGATTTGGCTGATGAGTTTTTGTGTTCGGCCATGCAAAGGGTGATAGGGATGGAACGGAGCGATGTTCTCGTTGTCGGTGGCGGGATCATCGGTGTTTGCGTCGCCTACTATTTGGCGGAAAGAAATATCAAAGTCACATTGGTTGAGCGGGGGGAAATCTGTTCTGGCGCCTCTTACGGCAACGCCGGCTTAATTGTGCCAAGCCACAGCGTCCCGCTCTCAGCGCCTGGAGTTGTGGCAAAAGGGTTGAAATGGCTTTTGAACCCGGAAAGCCCCCTTTACATTCGCCTCCGTCTGGATTTTGACCTGCTCACTTGGTTGTGGAAGTTTTGGAGTTCGTGCACTGAGGAACATGTCCGGAAGTCGCTGCCATTGCTCATCTCACTTCAGAATGATAGCCTCAGCCTCTTTGAGAAATTCGCCTCTGAAGGTTTGGGCTTCGGTTTTCAGCGCAAAGGAACGATGACGGTTTTCAACACAGAGCAAGCTTTTGAGGAAGGCGTTAAAGAAGCGGGATTTATGCGCGACTACGGTGTTAACTCCGAAATCTTGACTGCTGAAAGGGCAAAGGAAAAAGAACCTTTGCTCAGCGAAAAAATCGTCGGGGGGATTTACTTCCCCGGCGACGCTCACTTAGACCCCGCTGCTTTTGTAGCTTCGCTCGCTGACCAAGCGAAACGGAAAGGTGTCAATGTCCTGACCCACACGGAAGTCATTGAGTTGAAATCAAGCGGGAAACGAATAGTTTCCGTTCAAACAACGAAAGGGGAGTGGAGAGCAGACATTGTGGTCTTAGCGGCAGGGGCTTGGTCGCCGACTTTGACCCGCAACTTGGGCATCAAATTGCCCATCCAACCCGCTAAAGGATACAGCATTACCATTCAAAATCCTGACCAAACCCCTTCTTTGCCTTTAATGCTTAACGAAGTCAGAGTTGCGGTTACACCCCTTAACGGTCGCTTGCGGCTCGGCGGAACTTTAGAACTTGCTGGCTTGGATTTGTCCATCAATCAAAGGCGCATTGATGCAATCAAGCGCGGCGCTTGGAATTACTTGCCGGAAATCAAAGGTGAGCAGGAGGAAATTTGGAGGGGTTTGAGACCTTGCACACCCGACGGACTGCCAGTTATAGGTCGTCCATCCAACTTTGACAATCTTTTTATCGCCTCTGGGCACGGTATCCTGGGCATTTCACTTGGTCCCATAACCGGCAAAATCACCGCTCAAATGATTTGCGGTGAAACTTTGGATTACGACCTGAGTCTGCTCAGCCCAGACCGCTTCCGTTAAAGGTGCTCATTGTCACGGAGTTTTCTTTGGTGAAGTTGCAAAATTACTTTAACACCTGCAAAGCGTGTTGGAGCTTGACATTCATGCCACTGGTTTCAAGCCCGAAGCATGGATGGGAAACAGGTTTGTTGGCGAATGTGAACCAGAAGTCCATGACACGGTCGGGAAAGACAGTATGTCATGGCTTAGGAACTCAAAGCGAGGGTTACAGAAAAGGTGGTGATGAGCCTTGATCATCCGCACTCACGCCCATGCCAGAATTGCTTTGGTTGGCAACCCTTCCGACGGCTACTTCGGGAAAACCATTGCTTGCACGATCCGAAACTTTAAGGCACAAGTGACTCTTTGGGAAAGCCCGAGCCTCGAACTCGTTCCCCACCCGCGAAACGACCCGACCAAATTTGACAGCCTTGACAGTTTGAAAAAGATTGCGGAGCGAGATGGCTACTACGGTGGCTTGAGGCTTCTATTTGCGACTTGCAAAAAGTTCAAGGACTATTGCGACGAAAAGGGGATTGCGATTCCCGAGCGAAATTTCACCATCACCTACGAAACAGATATCCCTCGCCAGGTCGGTTTGGGAGGTTCAAGCGCGATAGTAACTGCCGCGTTCAAAGCGTTGATGCAATTTTACGGCTTAGACGAAACCTACATCCCAAAGCCCATTCAACCCAACCTCATCCTAAGCGTTGAGCGCGATGAACTGGACATCGCTGCCGGACTTCAAGACCGAGTCGCTCAAGTTTACGACACGCTGGTTTACATGGATTTCGGGCGCGAGTATATGGAACAGTGGGGTCACGGTCGCTATGAGGTCATGGACACAAGTTTGCTGCCGCCTTTGTTCCTCGCTTATGTCAGCATACCTTCCTTCTCTGGACGAATTCATTCCAACTTAAGGGCACGCTACGAAATAGGAGACCCA
>JANZZQ010000133.1 GCA_026419315.1 Armatimonadota bacterium
CAACGGGGAAACTGGCTGAAATAGAAGAGAGGCTCAAAGCCCTTGAGACTCAAGTCCAACAAATTCGCGAGGAATTGCCCGATAACAAAGTCAGCATCATCGTCTTCAGCGGCGACCTCGACAAAGTTTTAGCTTCTTTCGTCATCGCCACGGGGGCTGCGGCGGTTGGTATGGAAGTCGCCATGTTTTTCACCTTCTGGGGTTTAAACGCTCTCAAGAAGCGCCGTGACCTTTCGGGCAAAAACTTGATGCAAAAGATGTTCGCCCTTATGACCCCGGTCGGCACCGAGGGTTTGGGGGTCAGTAAAATGAACTTCTTCGGCATCGGCGCAAAGATGCTCCGGGCAATGATGAAACGAAAGCAAGTGGCCTCCCTTGAGGAACTGGCTCAAATGGCTCGCGACCTGGGTGTCAAAATTATCGCCTGTCAAATGGCGATGGATGTCATGGGAATCAAGCCCGATGAACTTTGGGACGGGATTGAGTTCGGCGGTGTCGCTTTCTTCCTTGCTGAAGCGACGAAAAGTAAAATCACGCTGTTCATTTGACAAACCTGCCTTTGTGTTGGGATCAAACCGCAAGGTGAGCCTCGAAAGTCTTGGTGAGGGGTAGGGAGGATTTTGATTGCTTTCCGCAGAAACGGGGCGACGGTTTGGCTTCAAATAACCGCGAACTCACCGCCCTACGACTTTTCACTACCCATGCGTTGCGTCCCAATTCCTCAATTTCGCTTTTCCCGCCTTGGACAGAGTGACAAAATTTTTCTAAGCCAGAAATTGGAACAGTGAGGCAGGAAGGAGGTGAAAGGGAGATGGCTGGCTGGAGCGTTTACCCTCCGGATGACCTTGTGCCCGACGAAGTTGAGTTGTTGGCAGCCCAAATTGAAGAAGATGGCGGAAAAGTTTTGTCAATTTACCGAGAACCTTACGGCAACAATTGGCAACTGTTTGCGTTGTTGCCGTTGAGTAAAGTTCAACCGACGCCTTTCCAACGGGATTTGTCGCTTCAGCATGTTGACAGGCTTCAGGAAGTTATTGGAGAACTCAACCGTTTCCTTGACCCTATTGTTGTGATTCGCACACCTAACGGTGAATATTGGACGCCCAACGGAAACCATCGCAGGGAGGCAATGGTGAGGTTGGGTAAGAGCATGATTGCTGCAATTGTCGTCCCTGACTTTAAAGTCGCGTATCAAATTCTTGCCCTCAATACCGAAAAGGCACACAACCTTAAGGAAAAGGCGCTTGAGGTCATAAGAATGTATCGCGGTTTGCTTAGCGAAGACGGCAGCATCAAGGAAACCGATTACGCCTTTCACTTTGAAGAGGCTTATCTCATCACGATGGGTTTGATCTACGAGCGCCGAGAACGGTTCAGCGGTTCGGCTTATGTGCCTATTTTGAGGAAGGTTGACGAGTTCCTTGAGTATCCGTTACCGGAAGCCCTGAAGGAAAGGGAAAAGCGAGCCGAGTTGCTCGAAAGTGTTGATGCTCTCGTTGACCCCATCGTCCAAAGTTTGCGGGAACGAGGCTTTAACCATCCGTTCCTGAAACAAGCAGTTGTGTCCAAGGTTAATCCCATCAAGCGCAAGCGCATTGTTGAAATCGGATACTACGAAGCACTGAACCGAATGAAACGCACCCTTGAGCGGCTTGACCCATCGACCATTACGCCTGAAGATTTGGCTGCAGCAATGGCGGAGGAAGCGTTCTAAAAGGGAACGCAGGATACAAAGTGTTGAGTTTTGGGTGCAGGGAAAATACCTTTCTCGCCGGTGAGTCGTGGTTGAGGGTGTGGTTTTGTTTTGTTCCGACCTGACCTGCGACGATTTTAATGGAAGCCAATTCTCGATCTTTGTCAACGCCGGAAGGTTGAAAACGGCGGCGTGAAATCGCTGTTTTAGAGAGTTGGGTTGAACGCTCAACGAGTTTAAGGGAGTGGAAGGAATGAAAGCGATGGCCTTGGAGCAATTGAGTCAATTGCTTCGGCAGACCCCTGTAATGGCGCAAATCCATCCCCTCTCGTTGGTTTTCCTGGCTGAAGAGATTCAAGTTTTCGAAACAGCGGAGTCAATGGTCGCTGCATTAGACTCACCTGAACTTCAGGCCGAAACTCAAATGGTTGCCCTGCAAGTTGATGAACGCTTTGCTCACCGGCTGCCATCAGTTCGTTGTGACCACGACCCGTTCACGACCGAACTCAACCGATTTTTGCTGCCCAAAATTGACTGGGTGCAAAGGTGGGTTTTGTGTCAATCGCAAGTTCCCAAGATCATCTGCCAAAAAGCTTTTAGCGATTGCATCGTGCTCATCATGGTTGACGGATTGAGTTACGCTGACTGGAAAAGGTTTGTTTGGGAAGGCAAGACCCATGCCGAGCCGAAAACGAAAGTAGAGCCTTGCTTCGTTGATGGCGTCAGCATTACGGAACACGGGATGAAACGCATCGTCGGTGAACCGACAATCGCAGTCCGGTTGGCAGAGTTGGGTTATGAGCACTCGTTCGGGTTCAGCTATTGGGAACGAGCGGACAACAAGCTAACCGATAACTTGTTTGCGGGCATCACGGAAGGGGTGCAAAAGGTGAAAAGTTTTGACGAAATCTTGGGACGAATCCCAAGGTTGCCCTTGCAAAATGCTTTCTTGCAAATTGTTAGGCAAGGTTTAGACCAAGCAAGTCACAGGCACCGAGATAAGCCCAACGTCGCCGCTGTCGTGCAACAAATTCTCAATGAGCTGAAGGAACTTCAACGCCTCTTTGCTGAGGCTAATTTGACGGCGACTGTTTTTTTGACCGCAGACCACGGCATTCTTTGGGCGAATGAACACGAGTTGAAACTTTACGAACCGGGCAGCAGTAATGTCCCACCGCGCTACTATGAAGGCTTGAGAAGTGGTGAAATGGTTTGGCGAGTTCAATTTGAAGGCAACGATTTCTCAGCGCTTGCTTACCCGTTCGTGAGGCGAAATTTGCGTTCCGATGAATGGGGAGTTCACGGTGGTCTCTCCTTTGAGGAAAGTTTCGTGCCTCTTGTGACCGTTGAGGTGACATGAGGAAAGGTGTTTGCTGAGCCGAAATTTGAAATTCCAGCCTACCCCAAATGAAATCCAAAACGCATAGGGCATAGCGAGGTGACGGGATTTGGAAGAGCGAAGGTCCGATGTTGCGGAAGCCTTTGAGTTGCTCCTTGAGGCACTTAATGAAGAACTAAGGAAAGTTGCGGAAAACCTAAGTCAAGTCGCCTTGACAGAAGGTTCGATGGCTGCTCAGCGAGTTTTGCGAAGATTGAGTTTCCTTGAACAATTGAAGGCTCAGGTTCAAAGGCTTTACGAAAGTTGGCAAGACGGGGAGATGCCTCTGTCTGAGCCTTCTGCAAGGACTCAATCCCTCGCCAAACCCGAAACCTCAGACCGAGACCCAACAGTTGAATGGCTGAGCGATTTAGTCAGCAGAACAGAACAACGGAGGATTTTCGGAGGGACAAAGGGAGTCTCTTTCCGACAATACATCCTGAAAGCGCTCGCACGATTAGGGGGAAGTGCAAGAGTTGAAGAGGTGTTAGACCAAGTAGAGAAAATGGTCAGACCTCATTTGCAATCGTTTGATTTCAGACCAGTCTCAAGCGGTGAACCTCGTTGGCGAAATAAAGCACGCTGGGAACGGTTCAACATGGTGCTGGAAGGCTTGCTCCGCTCTGATTCGCCACGAGGCATTTGGGAAC
>JANZZQ010000134.1 GCA_026419315.1 Armatimonadota bacterium
GCTTGATGCCCTACCTTTACGGTTGCGCCGTTGAAGCCCACGAGAAAGGTATACCCATGATGAGGGCAATGATTTTGGAGTTTTCCGATGACCCCGCTTGCGATTACCTTGACAGGCAATACATGTTTGGCGATGCTTTGCTCGTCGCACCGGTTTTTTCGCCCGATGGCACCGTTGACTTTTACTTGCCCGAAGGTCGTTGGACGAACTTTTTGAGCGGACAAGTCCTTGAGGGTGGTCGTTGGTATCGTGAAAAACACGGCTACTTGAGTTTGCCTTTGATGGTTCGCCCCAACTCAATAGTCCCAGTTGGGGCAGTTGACAATCGCCCAGATTACGACTTTCCAAACGGCGTGACCTTTCAAGTTTTTGAATTGCAAAATGGTTCACAGGCAAAACGAACTGTGCCCGACTTGAAAGGCAAACCAGCCTTGACAATTGAGGTAAGGCGAGAGGGGCGAAAAATTGAGGTGCAAGTTCAGGGCGAACGGAAGGAAAATTGGCGCCTTCAATTGAGAAATATCCACACCGTCCAAACCGTTGAAAAAGGGACTGCCCAACCAGACCCGCAAGGAACCATCATCGTTCCGGAGAAAGGAGCAGAAAAGTTGGTCATTGAAGTTGAGTGAGCGCAAGGTTAAGTTCTAAACTTCGCAGGCTTTTGCCGGCGCAGAGCAAATCCGAACCCTATCGTGATTGCGGGGTTTGTTTGATGCCCTGAGAGATCTTGTTGGTTTGATGTCAGCATTGGGACTTGCTTCCAACGGTCGCATAAACCGCTATCGCTCACAAGGGACAATGCTATCGTTAATGGCGAAAACTCACAGTCGGCACGGTTTGAAACAGCGCCCTAAAAGGTGATACGGATGGACTCATTGGCTTGGTTTGCGACGACTTCAGAAGGCGAACAACTTGGGAAGTTAGCGGCGCAAATGGTTCAGGTTGAGTGGACAACCGTCCCAATTTGGTTTGCCCCTTTTGAGCCTTTCCGATGGCTCATCACGATAATAAGTTCAGGCTACCCACACGCTAAATGGCTGGCTGTTCCCTATTTGCTGCTCGCTTTGCTCATTGGCTTTCTGGTCTTTTGGCGAATGAAAACGATTTGGTGGCACAGGTTGACAGTTGCTTCAATTGCGGGCTTGAACGCTTTGCTGACAGTTGGAGGTGGCTACATCGCTATCAACTGGGTCAATGCAATAGCGACTTACGGGGTTAGGTGGGTTGTTCCTGAAAACGCCCCTTTCGTTCTGGCGAACCTTCACACCCACACAACTCAATCAAACGGCTTCCTGACACCCGAGCAAACGGTGCTGTGGCATTTGCAAAGGGGCTACAAAATCGTTGCCATCACTGACAGCAACACTGTCAAGGGTGGTGAAATTGCCCGGCGTTTCGTTGAGCAAACGAATTTACCTGCGACGGTCTTGGTTGGTGAAGAATTTCGCGGCAAAACTCACCTTGTTTTGCTCAACATCCGCAGTGACATTTCGCCGAAAGACTTCAATGTCCCTGAAGCAATCAAAGAAGCAAAGCGTCAAGGCGGAATTGTCATCGCTGCCCACCCTTGGACGAGCAAGCACAGTCTTGAGGAGTTAGTTGAGTGGGGGGTTGATGGATTTGAAATTGTCAATGGGTCGGTTTTGGGCGACGAGAAATTGCGAGCCTTATGCAAAGAGCGAAAACTCGCGGTGCTCGGTAACCTTGACTTCCGCAGCAGTTACACCCCCGACACAGCAACGATTTTGCCGAGATGGGCTGACACACCCAAAGAAGTTGCAAGGGCGTTGAAGGAAGGCAAATGCGCTGTGATTTACTTCCGCGAGCGAGTGAGCACGGTCGAGTCCAATGTGCTTAAAAATTGGTTTGGCGGACTCAAAGACCTGTGGAAAACAGGCGCAGCGGCAAATCTCATTGGTTTAGTTTTTTGGGCGCTTGTTTTGAGGTTAACTCTGTCGCTCCGAAAAACTAAACCCGAAAACCCATCAAACCCGCTGCCGCCGAAAAAATTCGCTGCGTTTTGCCTGTTTACCCTGGCGCTTTTCACAGTGTCTGCAAGTTTTTTGGTTTGGGCGATGGCTCGCGATTTGAAACAGGGTTGGTTCCCGCCGCTGCCTGTCGTTATCGCGATTTGGGCGTTTGCGTGTTTTGTCAATTGGCTGCTTTGGTGGCGGTTATCAAAATCAAGCTTGACAGTCCAACGACGTTAAGAAAACGGAGGTGAACGGCACGAGCGGTGAGGTTGGATTCGTGGTTGTAGGTTTAGGAATGGGAAGAAACAGGGCGCGGATGGTCAAGCGGACGGAAAGGGCGAAACTTGTCGGCGTCGTTGACATCAACGAAGAACGAGCGAAGAAAGTCGCCGAAGAACTTGATTGCGAATGGCACACGGACTTCAAGACTTTCCTTGACCGAAACGATGTCAATGTCGTTTGGGTCATGACTCCATCAGGGCTTCACGCCGAAATCGCCGTCCCTTCCCTTGAAGCGGGCAAACACGTCATCGTCACCAAACCGATGGAGGTAACTTTGGAGCGAGCCGATGCGATGATTGAAGCAGCGGAGCGAAACAACAGGTTGTTGCTCGTTGACTTTGACATGCGTTACTTGAAAGGTGCTTGGCAAATTAACAAGGCAATTGCTGACGGTTTATTTGGCAAACTCATTTTGCTTGAAGGTAGGCTCAAATGGTTTCGCTCGCAAGAGTATTACAGCAAAAGCGGTTGGCGTGGGACATGGCGCTACGATGGTGGTGGCTCATTGGCAAACCAAACAATCCATCTGATTGACCAACTCCTTTGGCACGGAGGTGAAGTTGAAAGCGTTGAGGCTGCTCGCATCGGCGTTTTCGCTCACGAAATTGAGACCGAAGATTTAGGCGTTGCTATCTTCCGCTACCGAAACGGCGCTTTAGGAACAGTTTTGGGCACGACGACTTTCCCAAAAGACGCATATGCGGTCATTGAAATCCACGGTGACAAAGGTGGGGCGATAATGGATGTTCACAGTCAAGTTCAATGGTTCTTCTGTGACGAGTCCATAACGCTGCCAGATGTTGAGCCACCTTTCACCAACTCCGCTGAAAACATGGTCGCCGCAATATGCGATGGCACCCCGCTCGTTTGCGACGGTCGCGAAGGTCGCAAGTCCCTTGAACTATTGACAGCAATTTACCGCTCAGCGCAAACAGGGCAGCCAGTGAAGTTGCCGGTTCAATGAGTGATTGATGCGGGGTGCGAGGTGCGGAGTGTAAAAACAAAATGAGTTGCGAGTTGTGCGTTGAACGTTGTGCGTTTTTGTTCGCAAGTGTGCAAAAGTTCGCAGTTGTTTAAACTTCAAACACCCTGACATGTCTGTCTGCCTGCCGCATGCTTGCTTGAATTTCGGTTCGGCAGGAGCCTCACCATCCCTATATCAGGAATAAACTTGTTGGTTCGGCAGGAGCCTCACCCTCCCACATTGAGTGCGGGAATAAATTTGGTTGTTGAGGGCACTAATTTTGCGGGATGGAAAAAGTGGGAGGCACGTTCATGTGGACGAACGGCATCTTTTGGAGCGTTGCGGAAAAGGCGATGAGAGGGCATGGGCAGAACTTGTTAACCGATACTGGGGCTTGGCTTTTCGCATCGCTTACCGAATTTTGCGGAACAAAGAAGACGCTGAAGATGCGGCACAGGAAGCATTCGTGCAAGTTTACCGTTCGCTCCCGAC
>JANZZQ010000135.1 GCA_026419315.1 Armatimonadota bacterium
TGTTCAGCGTTGAGTGGAGCGAACATTGCGGTTACGGGAGGTCAAAACAATGGCTTAGGCTTCTGCCGCGCGATGTGGGCAAATATCGCGCCGCTGCGGGAGGTGATGCTGGAGGAGTTGAAGTTAAGCCTGGCTTGTGGGTGCTGTTCAAAATGGAGAGTCACAACCACCCGTCCCAAATTGAGCCGAAAAGCGGTGCTGCGACCGGGATAGGTGGGATCGTGCGGGACATACTTGCAATGGGGGCAAGACCAATTGCTCTCGTTGACACTCTCCGCTTCGCGGAACCTTCCGACCCCAAAGCGCGCTACATCTTCACTGGTGTCGTTGACGGCATCCAGTGGTATGGCAATTGTATAGGCGTTCCTACAGTCGCTGGCGAAGTGGGTTTCAACGATTGCTACCGAACGAATTGCCTTGTCGGCGTTATGTGCATTGGGGTTGCGCGGGGGAATGAGTTAATGACGAGTGCCGCAAAGGGGGTTGGCAATGCAGTCGTCTACGTAGGCAATGCAACGGGACGAGACGGGATCGGTGGTTGCTCAATTCTCGCAAGCAAAGAAATGCGCGAGGAGTTGGAGATGCGTCCAACAGTGCAACTTGGTGACCCATTTGCTGAAAAGTGCTTGATTGAAGCATGCTTGGAAGCCTACAGAACGGGCGCAGTAGTTGCCGTTAAAGATATGGGCGCTGCAGGACTCACTTGCACGACCGTTGAGATGGCAGCAGCAGGAAATGTTGGCATGGTCGTTGACATTTCTCTTGTGCCGAAACGGGAACCCGACATGGAACCTTGGGAAGTGATGATGAGCGAAAGTCAAGAGCGAATGTTGCTCATCGTTGAGAAAGGTCGTGAAGAAGAAATCAAGCGAATTTTTGAAAAATGGGGTTTACATTGTGTCGTGATTGGTCGCATTACTGATGATGGTGTTGTGCGCATTTACGACGGCAAAGAGCTGGTTGCAGAAGTTCCCGCAAAAGCCATCGCTGAAGCGCCCATCAAAAATTTGCCCATGCAAAAACCCGAATACATTGAACGAGTGCGCTATTTTGACTTCTCTCAGTTGCCCGAACCTGACGATTACACTGATACGTTGTTACATCTGCTTTCGTCTCCCAATATCGCCAGCAAGGCTTGGGTTTACGAACAATACGACCACATGGTTCAAGTCAACACGGTCGTTTTGCCCGGTGTTGCCGACGCTGCAGTTTTGCGGTTGAAGGACTGGGATGAAAATCTGGGCATTGCAGTGACCGCTGATTGTAATTCCCTTTACTGCTACCTTGACCCCTATCGCGGCGCTCAACTTGCAGTCGCTGAAGCGGCGCGAAACTTGAGTTGTGTCGGCGCTGAACCTGCGGGCGTGACCGATTGTTTGTGCTTTGGCAACCCTGACAAGCCAGACCGGTATTGGCAGTTTGTTGAAAGTGTCAAGGGAATTGCCGATGCTTGCCGAGAACTCGGTGTCCCTGTTGTCAGCGGCAATGTCAGTTTCTACAACGAAAGCGAAACCAGCGTCATTCACCCGTCACCGCTTATAGGCATGGTTGGAGTTTTAGAGGATGTCAACCGTCACGCAACGATGGCATTCAAAGACGAAGGCGATGTCGTTGTTCTTTTGGGCATTTGCCGAGGTGAACTTGGTGGGAGCGAATATTTGCGTTGGCGTTTCGGGCTGGAAGTCGGGGAACCTCCTAAGTTGGATTGGCGTTTAGAAAAAGCGGTGCAAGCAGTTTGCAGGGAAGGCATAAAGCGGGGTTTGATCAAGTCCGCTCACGACTGTAGTGAAGGCGGTTTGGCTGTTTGTTTGGCAGAATGTTGCATATCGGGTGAAATCGGTGCAAAGATTGATTTGCCACCCGAAGCAATAGAGGGTGAGGTGGGGAGGCGCTTCTCAGTTTTGCTGTTCGGTGAATCTGCTTCTCGAATCGTTGTCACGGTTGCTCCATCCGCTCTCGCGGACTTAAGGACAATTGCGGAAGAACATAACTGCCCGATGTTCGTGATAGGTGAGGTTGGTGGGAGCAAATTGAGATTCGCCTTTGCAGGTGAGGAACTAATCAACGAAGAGGTGAGTAACCTTAAGGCTATTTGGTCAACTGCGTTGGCTCAACGGGTGAGTTTGTGAATTGAGTGTCCCCTGCTGAGTTTACACAAACATTTTGGTTAGGAGGTGTTTACCGTGCGATTTTTCAACTGGCGCGGGAGCAGCGATTGGACGGAAGAGTTGAATCAGGAGTTAGAGCAAGAAGTCGAGGAAAAGATTACTAAGCAGCAGCAATGGAACATCCCGATGGACGAATTCGTCCCGAAACCGCCACATCGCATTTGGAGAGTAGGTGCTTTCATCGATGTCCAGAATATCTACATGTGTGTCAAGTCAGTCTTCGGACACACAAAAATCAACTACCGAGTTTTGCGCGATTTCTTGACCCGTGATGGAGCACTGGTCAAGATGGTTGCTTTCACCTGCTACGACCCGGAGAACCGCTCCCAAGTTGACTTTATGCACGCTTTGGCGTTGATGGGCTACCGTGTTGTAGCGAAGCCGCTTAAAAGGATGCCCGACGGTAACATTAAGGCGAGCATGGACATGGAGATGGCACTGGAAATTTTGGTTTCCGCACCCCATCTTGACGAAATTGTTTTGGTCACGGGCGACGGCGATTTCGCACCTATAGTTGACCATGTTGCGAGGATGGGGAAAATTGTCAAGGTCATTGGTCCAGACAAGTTAACATCGCCAGACCTTATTCGCTGTTGCGACCACTTCATAAACCTCGCACAAATTGACGGTATCTTCTCAGTTGAGTAAAGCACTGAACGCAGCCTGTCCCGAGAAGTCGTTGGTCTGAGATCATCCGAGCCGACGGATTCAGCCGGCGTCCTTTGACGGGACTTTCCGAGCGGTAAACTTCGTTTTTCGGAAATTTCTCCATCGGTAGGGTTCAAACTCCGCCCCGCTTCAGGGCGTGAACTGAATTCAGCCAACAGAACCTGGAGCAAAACTTTTGGCTCTGTAAAGGTCTTTTTCGCAGTTGTGGGTTAGAAAGTTAGGGCACGGTCTTAAACTGCGCAGACCAAACCCCTGTGCCCGCAAAACTCCCGCGATAAAGGAAAGTTGTCGGGTTTTAAGCCCCAAGTTTTTCGCCCAAAGATTGGGGTTAATGGATTCGGTCAACAGGTGTGGGTTTGAGACTGTAGCGTGGTCTGGTTGGGGTTTTGACGGCGGCGTTTTGGCGAACTAAACCGAGGGCTGTCAAGTTGCTTCAAAGAGGGGTTTTGAGTTTTTGACAGCGTTCAAAATGGCGTCGGCGACAGCGTGTTGGATGGCGACACAAAGAGAATGGAAATCGCATTTTTTGTTACCAACTGAAGCGACAACCGCGAAGTCACCATCATACATTGTGTGTGCTGGTCGGATGGAGAGGGCCAGCCCATTTTGCGCCCATTGAGCTGCTTTCGTTGCTTGCAACTTCGTCAACCCAACATCGGTCACGACGCAAACGAGAGTAGTGTTCTCACCGACGAACATTGGGGTGAAACCCTTGCCCGCTTCACCACTTAACAAGTAGCTTTCCGCACCGACCCATTTTCCACTCTTGGGGTCATAAGCGCCCGCAACGATTTCGCCCGTCCTCCAATCCACTACATCACCCCTGTCTCT
>JANZZQ010000136.1 GCA_026419315.1 Armatimonadota bacterium
CCCGTAACCTGTTCTATAGCCTCAGAGCATCTGTCAATTTCCAACCCGATTTTGTTCCAATCCTCCTTCGGCAAGTCATTGGGGTGTGAATAAGTGTGATTGCCAACTTCGTGCCCTTCAGAAACGATTCGCCGAGCAATCTCCGGGAACTGCTCCACTCGCTTGCCTATCAAAAAGAAGGTTGCCTTGACATTGTATTTCCGCAGGGTGTCCAAAATTTTCGGCGTGTAAACGGGATGCGGTCCGTCGTCAAAGGTCAAAGCCACGAACTTAGGTAAAGGTTCGTGGGCAAGAATTTTAGCGATTGGGATGGATAGCATTAAAGCGAGCGCTAAATTTGCAATCGCCAAAGTCCGCAAACTTCACCACCATCCTTTCAACAAACAAGGATTTGCCCGCTTTTTCAGAAGCGCAAATTCTCTTTGTTTTGTTCCCGCTATAGGGATTTTGACAACATTTTGTCAAGTCAAGGTTTTTTCGGACAATCGCTCACTCAAAACCGCATTACAATTGTCAGACGAAAGAAGAAATTTTGTCAAAGGAGGCGAAGATAAAAATGACGCTCAAATGGGGTATTGTGGGTGTGGCAGGAATTGGTGCCTCCCACGCAAAGGCTTTGAAGGACATGGAAGGTGTGGAATTGTATGCTGCTTGCGATGTCGTCCCTGAAGTGCTGGATAATTTCTGCGAGCAGTTTGGCGTCCCCCATCGCTTCACTGACTACGGGGAATTTCTCAAAAGCGAAGTTGAAGTCGTTTCAATTTGCACACCTCACTTCCTTCACACCGAGCAGGTAATCGCTGCTTTGGAAGCGGGGAAGCATGTCCTGTGTGAAAAGCCTTTGGCTATTTCAGTTTCAGAAACCGACGCGATCGTCGCTGTCGCACAAAAAGCGAAAGGCAAGTCGGGAGTCCTCTTTAAACACCGACTTGACCCTCCCGTTCAGGCTGTCAAGAGGGTGCTGCCCGAACTCGGTGAGTTGGTTCGTGGCTTTTACGAGTGCCACCATTTCCGAACAATGACTTACTATCGGCAAGGCAAATGGCGCGGAACTTGGTGGGGTGAAGGTGGAGGCGTTTTGATCAATCAAGCCATTCATGACCTTGATGTGCTGGTCTTTCTGTTGGACCTACCGAAGAGGTTGACCGCCCGTTTGAGCAATTGGGGGCATGACGGAATTGAAGTTGAGGATTTGGCGACGGCAGTGTTTGAATGGGACAACGGCGCTCAATTTGTCGTCCAAATCTCAAGCGTCGTTAGCGCATTACCAACGAGGTTGGAAATCACAGGTAGCAATGCAACCCTAATTCAGGAGGGCTGGAACGTTCGCATAGGGCGCTACACCACTCCGCTCCGTCAGTTCCTCAAGGAGAGCCAGGAAGTTTGGGGTAGCCCAAAGGCAACTTGGGAAGATGTCCCTGTGGACACTTCAATCCCCCATGGGCACAGAGACGCTGTCCGACAATTTGCAGAAGCGCTCTTGACCGGTGGGGAACCGCTTGTTTCCCTCTCTGAGGGCGCAAAATCGGTGGAACTTGTCAATGCGATGATTTTGTCGCACTTCACCGGTGCACCCGTTTCCATCCCCGTTGACCGCAGCGCTTACGATGCTTTGTTGTCAGAATTGAAGCAAGGCATCAAGCGATTGAGGTGATGGGAGATGGGACGCCGTATCACCATCCGAGCAGGTTCGGTCGTTGCTGAGGCTGAGTTAAACGAAACCGAAACAGCGAAACGAATTTACGACGCTTTACCCATTCGCTCCAAAGCGAACCGTTGGGGTGATGAGGTTTACTTCTCGATCCCGGTTGAGTGCCCGCCGGAGAACCAACGCGAAGTTGTCAACTTCGGCGATCTGGGCTATTGGGTGCCAGGAAGCGCCTTCTGCATCTTTTTCGGTCCAACACCAGCAAGCCGAACGCCGGACGAAATTCGACCGGCAAGTCCCGTAAACGTCTTTGGGAAAATCATCGGTGACCCAACTGTTTTCAAGGCAGTTAAAGACGGCGATGAAATTGTCGTCGAGCCGAGCCAGCAGTAGCAACGCCTTCCTTCGGCGAGAAAACTTGCAGGAGCGTCGGTGAACGATGAGGCAATTCGCCCTAATGCTTGCGCTCACGGTTTGTTCAGCGGCGTTCGGAGAATCACCGTCGGAAACTCAACCAAAAGCCTTGAGTTCAATCCGCCTCTTCATGCTTCATCCAGAGCGTAAAAGTTCAGTCCCCTTGAGCCAACTGTTTTCTGGGCACGAACGAATTGCCTTGAATTTCGTCAGCGCACGCTGTCAACACTCCCGCATTCAACTTGACAGCATTGAATTCGCCTCGGCAGGGAAGCGAGGTGGCAGTTTGAATAAAAACTTTCAAAGCTTCGCAATCGTGTTTGTGGACAGGCAGGTTTCGGAAATTGAAGAAGCGCTGAAGGGCAAATCGGTTCGCGTGCGAGTCTTTTGGGATAAGGGCGGGAAGTTGGCGAAGGCTTTGAAAGTAAAAGTGACGCCCACAATCGCAATTTTGTCAAGGGGTTACAAGTTGGTCGGGTCTTATGAAGGCTTTTCCCCGCGTGACCCTAAGTCGTATCGCGAGTTTTTTGAAAGGCTGATGAAGGCTGTAACTCGGGGCACTTTGTTACCCCCTCGTCCGGCACAGTTTCCCAATGGCGCCGACAGCACCTGCGGTCCGTCTGGCTGAAAGCCGCTTTATCCGTGAGCACCCGTTGGGTGCTTGAAATCAAGGCTTCTGGAGCAATTGTTTCAACCGCTCAAGCTCTTCAGGAGGCATCTTAGTCGTGTGTTCGGAAGTCGGGAACTTGCCTTCACGAACTTCCCGGGCGTAAGTTTCAACGGCGTGGCGAATTAATTCGCCGACTTCGGCGTATCGCTTTGCGTGCCTCGGTGACCAACCGGGGAGCATCCCTATCAAGTCGTGAAGCACCAAAATTTGACCATCGCAATGGGGACCTGCGCCGATTCCAATGGTCGGGATTGACAACTTCTCCGTGATGATGGCTGCTAAGTCTTCGGGAACGAGTTCAAGGACGATGGCGAAACAACCTGAATCTTGCAAGGCAAGTGCCATATCAACTAACCTTTTAGCCTCATCGCTTCTTCGCCCGCGAACCCTAACGCCTCCGAATTGGTGAATCCATTGGGGCGTGAAACCGATATGGCCAACGACGGGAATCCCAACATCAACCAAAGTCCGAACAATTTGGATGATGGGTGCTGTCCCGCCTTCCAACTTGACAGCCTCGGCACCATCTTTGATGAGCAAGCCGGCGTTTTCAATTGCTTGGGCAACGCTGCTTTGGTAAGACAGGAAAGGCATGTCGGCGACCAGAAGGGCAGTTTTGATACCCCTTCTGACAGCGCGCAGGTGGTGTCGCATCTCTTCCATCGTCACGGGCAAAGTGCTGTCGTAACCGAGCACAACATTGCCAACGCTATCCCCCACCAAAACCATGTCAACGCCCGCTTCGTCCACGAGCAACGCCGTTGGGTAATCGTAGGCGGTCACCGCAACGATTTTCTCGCCAGCCTGTTTCTTTTCAAGCAAGGTTTGGACGCGAACTTTTTTCCTTTGGGGTGTCATCATCCCTCACC
>JANZZQ010000137.1 GCA_026419315.1 Armatimonadota bacterium
GCGCTCAGCATCGGTGCCGAGCACGAGATGTTGGTCGTTCCGTCCATCATAGCTCACTTGCCGCCGTATCCCGACGAGGAATGGCGTGTTGGCGAATACGATTTCACCGTCGGCGAATTGTTGAAAGTTTGGCGAAAGCACAACCCAAACTTGCCCATGCCGATTGAGTTCAACTTCAGTCCGACTTTAGCGGGGAGCGAGTCAGCTCGTTGGCAAGGACCGATTTTGAATTGGCTCGTCAATGTCCCGAGACTGATTAAGGAGGCAGCGGAAAAAGCGACGGGAATTGAGTCAGGAAAAGTCATCCGCGTCGGTATCAAGTTGTTCAATGCCCTGTTTGACGACATCTTTCAACTTAGGATGTTGCGAACCCTTTTGAAAGAAGCGGCGAAGGGCAAAGGCGCTGATTTCATCGTTTACGCTAATAGGCTTTTTGACCCAAATCGTGAGTATGAAGGTGTCAAAGGCATCGCTTACGGAGGTCCTGACCTGAGTGCACGGAACTTGAAAGTGCTATGGGAGTTAACAAAGGCTCGGCGAAGAGGTGAACTGGCGACTTGGTTGCCGTTGAGCGGGACAGGAAACATTTGCAACGGAGAAATCGCTTTCAAGTATTTGCTTTGCGGTTGCAGCACATTTCAAATTCACACCTTTTTCCAACTGCCAAACTATTGCTATGCCAAACGGGCAGGCAGTAAAATTGAACGGGCGTTGCACCAACTGCTTTTTGAGCCTGAAAGCGGCTTTATAGCGTGGCTGCTTTGGATGATGAAGAAAGCATGCACATGTTTTGGACCCTTTAAAGTTTTTGTCTGACAGTGCGGAAGTGAAGCGTTCGCTCTTTACTAAAGTTTGTTGGTTCGTTGTAAGGCACGGAACGAAGTGGAGTGCCGTAAAAAAATGGGACGGGGGACGCAGGGCGAGGGACGGGTTAAAACGCCACTTCGTTCGTGGCTAACCACGAACCTAACCAAAAAGTTTGTAGTAAAGAGCGAAAGCGTTAATTTGCTTTGGTGCGAGGTGAAAGCGAAATGCCGTTGAGCCGAGAGGAGGTTTTGCATGTTGCGTTACTCGCTCGGTTGGAGTTGAGTGAGGAGGAGATCGAACGATACACTTGGGAACTCAACCGGGTGCTTGAACATATTGAGAAACTCAAGGAGTTGGATGTTGAGGGCGTTGAGCCCACATCGCATGTTGTCCCTTTGACGAACGTCTTTCGACCCGATGAGCCGGGAGAACCAATGCCTCGCGAGGAGGTTTTGATGAACGCTCCGGACGCAGTTGATGGTTATTTTCGTGTGCCGAGGGTCGTTGAAGAGTCGTGAAGTCAACTCTTTACAAGCGCGGGTGAACATGTTAAAGTCCTCTGACGGAGAACAAGGCGCCGTAGCCGAGTGGCACAGGCGAGGGACTGCAAATCCCTTTACCCGGGTTCGATTCCCGGCGGCGCCTCCACTTCGCCTCAGTTCACTCCTCCCCAAGCAGAAACTTAACAAACCGCTGTAAAGCGCCTTCTTGAACCTTTTCCGCAACTGGAACGGGCGGGGTGAACTGTTCACCAGCGATGATCGTGGCTAACCTGAATATGCTTTGGGAAAGAAGCGAGTTTGGAGACCTCAAGACGAAAGGAATTCCCTCGTTCACCGAACTGACAGCCACCTGCCCATCAGATGGGATTTGAGCGAGTATCGGGATGTTCAAAAATTCTTCAACTTGCTCCGGCGTCAAACCGCTGAACCGGACATTGGAACGATTGAGAACCAACTTCAAACGGTCCGAAGGGTAAAGTTTGCGGAACATCTCCAAAACCAACTGAGTGTTTCTTATGGCAAGCAAATCCAAAGCCGTGACGATTAGAATTTGGTCGGAGATATCAAGGGCGGCGAGAGTCGTGTCCTGCAGGATCGTTGAGGTGTCAACTAAGATGAAAGCGAAGTGATTGCGCAAAACTTGAAAGACTCGTTCAACGAGAAAGGTCGTGACGAGTTCTGCAAGTTCCGGGCGGGAAGGTGCTGCCAACACACGGAGGCCGCTTTCTTCATGCTTGAGCAAAAAGGATTGCAGGAATTCGAAATCAAGTTCACCTTGAAACCGTTGGGCTAAAGAAGCGATTGTAGCTTCCGGCCTTAACCCGAGCAAAGTTGCAACCGAGCCAAACTGCAAATTCAAATCAACCAAAACCACCGGTTCAGGCTGATACGAGGCAAGGGCAACGGCCAAATTCGTCACCAACAAAGATGTCCCTACGCCTCCTTTGGGACCGTAAAAAACGATGACGCGACCGACTTGAAACGAACGAGGTATCTGCTCCCTACCAACCCTATGAGCGCGGCGAATTGCGTTGCTCAAACTGGCGTGAAGTTCAAAGGGAAGTTGACTTAAGGGAAGTGTATCTATAGCTCCAGCTCGGATGAATTGGCGGGCGAGGGAAAAATCTTCTTGTGGCAAAAGGACTATGACCTGAGCAAGGGGGTGAGTTGTTAATCGCTCTACCAAGGAAACGGTGGCGTTCTTTGCGAACTGAGCGGAGAGGATGAAAATCGTTGGCACCGATATAGGCATAAACCGAAATAGTTCCTCTGGCGTTTCCGCTGCTCCCGTCACTTCAACATTTTCTCGAATTTCTGAAAGAGCTTGTTGCACCGCCAACCGTTCCTGCTCGTTACTGACCGCCAGAATGATTGGGATGGGCATTTTGCTTCCCTCCCACTTTCTCATTTTAAGGTGTTGGTGGGACTGCTCCGCTAATCGGTGTTCCTATCGCCCCTGCTCCGAAACCGCCTGTGCCTGAAATAGTTCCCGCCGGCAAACCAAAAGAAGGTCGCGGCAAAGAGGGACGCCTTTGGTAAATTTGCATCAACCTCAAGGCTTCTTCCGTGACTGGAACCTCTTCCATGTGAATGGTGACTATGATGACCAGTTCCGTTTGTTGGCGAACGAACTCTCGGCTCTTGAAAAGTTCTCCCAGAACAGGAATTTTTGACAGCAAGGGGAATCGGTTGATCTGCTCCCTCAACTCGTCCTGAATCAAACCTGAGATGATCACGCTGTCTCCGCTTCTAAGGAGCAGCTTAACATCGTCAAGCCCCCGGAATCGAAACCCAGGGACTGTTGTCCCCAAAATTTGCGTAGCGTAACCGTAATCTGGGGCAGTCACTTCAACCCTCATTTGCAGAAAGATTTCGCCCTGAGTTGTCGCTTCTGGGTGCAAAGTCAGAGTTATGCCGAAAGGGAAGAAGATGACCGTTGCTGCTCCGGGTGCTGCGGCTCCCGCTCCAACCCCAAAGAAGCCGAAAACGGGAATTGGGATGAGTCCGCCGACGAGGAAGGTGGCATCGGCGCCTTCAATGGTTCTTTGCTGAGGGTTCGCTAACAATCTCGCTTGACCGCTTTGAATCAAAGCGTTCAATTGTGCCCCTAAAGGCGAAATTCTCCCTATCGGTTGCTCAATCGTCTCTTCCCCAAAAACCGCTTGCCCCGGGGTAACAGTGAAAATCTTCGTCTGCACCCCTCCAGTCACCCCGCCTGTCACTTGAACCGTTCCCCAAGATACGCCCAAC
>JANZZQ010000138.1 GCA_026419315.1 Armatimonadota bacterium
GTATCATTTTGGTGGGCTTGGAAGAAGTGCGGACAACCCTAATTCGCAACAACGAATCTTTGGCGAGGGTGCTGCTGCCAGTGGAGATTCCCCTTTGGAGCGAAGATGAATGCGCTGAATTTTTCCTCAAAGCGTTCGCTCGAGTCAACAACCAAGTCAATGGCGATGCCCTTGAAACTATGGTTCAGTTTTCGGGCGGTCACCCCGCATTAGCCCACGAGATCGGTGATGCCGTGTTCCGAATTGATAGCGATGGGATAATTGACCGAAGGGATGCCTACGAAGGTATCTCGCAAGCGGCGGAGATTGTCGGGCGAAAGTATCTGGAACCACAAGTTTATCAAGCCATTAGAAGCCCACGATACCAAAAAATTTTGCGAGTGCTGGCAAGCGACCCCAGCAACTTCTTCTTCCAACGAGCCAAAATCCTTCAGAAGTTAGACCCAAATGAGCGAAAAGTGCTTGACAATTTCTTGCAAAGGATGCAAAGGCTTGGGGTAATTGTCCCAGACCAAGAGAGCGGTAGAGGAGCCTACCGTTTCTGCAATGCGTTGCACTTTTTCTACTTCGGCATGGAAGGGCGAAGGCGAACTGTATGAACTCAAATTGCGGTTCGGCGGGAATTGAACCCCTGCAAATTTTGCGAATCGCCCAAGCCTTAGAGGCGAAACTTTCACCTTCTACTTCGCCCTTCTGTTACGAAACCTTGAAGCCAATTCGGTCCGGTCTCAAAGCGGGATCGAAAGATTGCGAGGGGGTGTCAAAATTTGTGTGGCGGTAGGCGTCATTGCAGGTTTAATGTGCCAACATTATACAGCGGCTCAAGATGAACTTGCTCATTCACGGAGCACACGGAGCATAAACCGTATGCGTTAGAGCGGAGAGTTTTCGTCCGATGCTTGCGGCAAGGGGGAACGACTGCGATGAGCGAACAGATGGCAATGTCTGCTGAAAATTTGGACGAGATGATGAAAGCGCTTGAGGCGATGCAACCTGTTCGCACGGGCGACATTTTGAAAGGCAGAATTGTTCAAGTTCGTCAAGATGGCGTTTCGGTTGACATTGGTGGCAAGGCGGAGGGTTTCATCCCTGCAATTGAATGGGGCGGCAACCACTTGGAAGAGGCGAAAGTGGGCGACGAAGTTGAGGTTTATGTTTTGCGACCTGAATCAAAAGCGGAAGAGACCGAAGGAATGGTTTTGCTTTCAAAACGAAGAGCAGATTACGAGCGGGCATGGAAGAGGGTGCAGGAAGCCTACGAGAACGGGGAAATCCTGCAAGTGATGGTCAAAGACCGGATCAAGGGCGGTTTGCTGGTTGATTTAGGGGTTGACGGATTCGTGCCCGCATCTCAAGTCGTCATACCCACCGGTTGGAGATTGGAGCACTTCATCGGTCGCACGATCAAGGTCAAAATCATTGAGATCGACCGGGAGAGAAGGCGCGTTCTTTGCTCCAATAAAATCGCCCTCGAGGAAGACAGGGAGCGGCGCAGGCAAGAGACGCTATCCAAGCTGTATGAAGGGGCTATCATTGAAGGCGTCGTTAGGCGCATTACCGATTTCGGCGCTTTCGTTGATTTGGGGGGGATTGACGGTTTGCTCCACGTCAGCGAAATGGGCTGGACGAGAGTTAACCATCCGTCAGAAGTTGTCAAGGAGGGGCAAAGGATTCAAGTTGCCGTTATCGGGATTGACCCTGAAGGGCCGAAAATTTCTTTGAGCCTGAAGCCTTTGCTTCCAGACCCTTGGCGTTCCGCTGAACAGGACTACCCCGTCGGTGCGAGGGTGAAAGGCGTCGTGACCAGAATTGTGCCTTTCGGTGTCTTTGTGCGATTGCCTACCGGGATTGAAGGCGTCATCCCGAACAACGAACTGTCAACTCGGAGAAATGTCAGGGCGGAAGAAATTGTCAAGGTTGGGCAGGAAGTGGAGGCGAAGGTGTATCAAGTCAATCCACAACAAAGGAGAATTTTACTCAGCATGAGGCAAGTCGCTCAAGAGCAGGAAAGGCTTGAGTTGCGGGAATACATGCAAAGGCAATCTGCGCCTCAAATAACTTTGGGAGACGTGTTCCCCGAACTGAGCAGCACGGGTGAGGGGGAGAAGCGGGAAGGTCAGAGCAAATAAGCAAGCGGTGAAACCTTCCGGGAGAAGCGAGTGGAGGTTGATGAGGAAATCGGCTAAAGTCATCGGCATTACCGGTGGAGTGGGAGCGGGGAAAACGACGCTGCTGAAAACTTTGCGAAAACAGGGAATTGAGGTCATTACCGCCGATGAGGTTGGCAGGCAAGTGACGAAAAAGGGCAGTCCAGTTTTGAGAGCATTGACATCAACCTTCGGCAAAACGCTCTTGAACCCAAAAGGTGAACTTGACCGCAAGAAAGTTGGCTATTGGGTTTTCCAGAACCCACAAGCCCTCCGGCGGCTCAATCACTTGACACATCCGCAGATGCGCCGTATCATTAATGCCGTCGTGAGGGAACGGAAACAGCGAGGCGCAAAAGCAATCGGGGTTGAAGCAGCGGTTTTGTTTGAGATGGGATTGCATCGTTTCGTTGACGAAGTCTGGGTAGTGACTGCGAGTTTGAGGGAGCGTTTGAAGCGCATGGAGAGAGCTGGTTGGAAGCGGGAAATTGTTTGGCAGCGGATGGTTAGGCAATTGCCTGATGAGGTGTTTAGACGCCGCGCTCATCGGGTAATCGTCACTGACGGGAGAATTTTTATAGCCGCTGTCAAGCTGAATTGAGGTGAACGGGCGATGCAACGAAAGGACCGGAAAATTGAGCGGAGCATCCTTGTTGCCCTTTTCGCCGTTGTAGTTTTATGGGCTGCTGTCGCCCGCTCGCCATCAAATTCTCAACGAACTCCCTCCCCATCAGTTGAAGAGATCCAGCAAAGCCTACGACAGTGGTTAGTTCAGCGCCAGCAAACGACACCGGGTTTGGAAAACCAATTGCGGGCGGAATGGCAAGCCAGAGTTCGTTCCTCACGCCAACCAAGGGTTCTTGAGCAGCAACTCACTGATGCCCCAAGTAACGAGCGTCAACCCGCATGGTCTCTTGACAGGCGGACAATCGCTTTCGTTTCCAACGGTGTCGACACCAACAACGACGGCAGAATAGATGCGGTTGGCACGAGATACCGAATTTGGTTAATGAACCCTGACGGCAGCAATCAAAGACCAGCGATACCTAACGCCAACTGGACCCAAGGCGACGAATTGTATCCTTCTTGGTCATGGGACTCTGGCGCGATTGCTTTTGTTCTTTCCCAAGCGGGTTCTACCGACATTTGGACTATTAACCTTCGGACAGGGGTTTTGGAGCAGCGGACGCGTGGGATGAGGGGAATACGGAAAATCTCGTGGTCGCCTACCGGAACTGACATTGTTTTTGAGCAGAACAACAACATCTTCAAAATTGATTTGACGACAGGTCAAATTCGTCAATTGACGTCAAATCTTGGCAACTGCCGTAACCCCGCTTACTTGCCTGATGGGAGAATTTTGTTTGAGAGCAACTTTGACCCAGTGACAAAT
>JANZZQ010000139.1 GCA_026419315.1 Armatimonadota bacterium
GTAGAATGACTCAAACGCTGGAGCACAGTTTCGGCAAAATTGATGGCAGGGAATAGAACGCCGGCATCAGGAAAAAAACTTTGACTTGTGGACGCGGTTTCCCAAGAACTTCAAAAAATCCTTCGCTCAATTCGCCCGAAATCCCCCTATTCCCCTTTCCCGCACGGCGAAATTGCCACTGCCCACAATTGTTATCGTTTCTGTGACGGTAAAAAGCCGAAGCTGCATTTGACGCGGAAGGTTTGGCGCTAACGGGCTTTTGAATGCCAGATTTGGTTAAGAGAAATTGTCAAGGCTGCTTTCCCAGTGGGTAGTAGTAAGGTTGAACGAAGGGGAACGGGGCAGGTTGGGGCAAACCGAATCCTAGCCTCCTTTCAGGGATTTGCAAACCCAAGAGGAGCTCAAGGGAAGGTGCCGGCACAGTGAAAAATCTCTGCGTTGGGCTCACTTGGGCGACTTGTTTTCTCAAGTCAGCGACCTTCTTCTCCAATTCGGCGATTTTCCGCTCCGCTTCAGCGAGCCGCTTTTCCAGCGATTCAACTTTCTGCATGACATCTTCACTTTGGGCTTTCTGTCCAGCAGTCCAGCCGACCAAGAGGAAAGCTGAAGCGATAGCAACGAGAACGAGCCAACGCATCGCCGCTCACCTCCGTGAACATTCTCTGGCTTTTATGATTTTGCCGCAATAAGGTTTGGTGGTGAAATTTCACTGAAATTTCACTGAACTCTTTTCCGGTCGATGAGGGAGGGCTCTTGGATGTGCCCTGGATAACCGAAATCCTTTGGCTTATCGGAGGGGCATGACCGACAAAAACTTTTCAGTTCAACAAGGGTTCGCTATTTAGACAGCGGAAAAATCTCGCTGGTCTTAATTCCACCAAAGAACTTCCGCCCCGTCGTGAGTGGGTTCTGGAAGGGGTGTGAGGGGAGAAGTTTGTTGAAACTCGTTAAGCGGGTATTTCCGCTGACCGTGCAGTGGCTTTTGCCTGTAGGCGCTGCCAATTACCGCCGAGTGTTCTGGTCTTCACCCGCCGCGAAGTCACACAGTGTCTTTTTCACTCGTGTTGGAAAATTTCCACATTGGCTCGGGGGACGATTACTTTTTCTCCGGTCACCAATTCCGCTTCAAGCACTCTGGTTTTCGTCTCGGTCTCAATCTCCCGTGGTTCAGGAGGAAGGGAAGTCACACGCCCCAACGCACCAAAATAAGGCGTTCGGATGAGGCGGATGGGAGTGCCCAAAGTTAACTCTCCCGCCAAGAACTTGTCTTCTTCAGGGACTTGCAAGTCCTCCATCGTTAAGGCTTTGTCTTTGGGGACAACGATTTCTGGTCGGATAACGCCAGCGCGAATTTGTGTTGCGCCGTTGACCGAGGCTTCCTTGCCTTCTTGACTTGCTAACAATTCAAAAGTCCGCCTCGCCATCGCTATTTCGCCAAAACCTTCAGTAACAATGAGGGTGAAAGGCAAAGGTTCGTGTCCTGTAATGGCGACACCAATGTCGTAACCGAGAAGTTTTTTGATGTCAGTGTCAAGAACCCCACCAGTTACCAAAGCAGCAACTCCAAGCTGCTTCGCCGCTTCCATTAACCGCCAGTGAGCTAATGCACCAGCGATAAGCACTTTGCCTTTATGCTCGTCGCTCAATTTCGAATCCGAAACGACTTCATCGGGGGAGTTAGCGAGGAGTGCGATTTCGCCATATCGTTCACCGCTTAACCCGAAAATCCCCTGAACGAAAACCCCTCTCGTCGCAACAACTGCCCCTTCTTCCGGTATGACCTCCACCACTAACCCGCGCAAGTAGGCAGTAACTTCGACAGGTGTCGGTAGATGTCTGATTCCGATGTTGCCTGTTGTCTCTGAGATGAAATCTATGGTGCCAGTGATAGGAGATGTTACGCGGGATGTAAAGAGACCGAAGAAACTTTTCCGCTCTGCAATGACTTCTCCCGCTTGGACTTTATCCCCTACCCGCTTGAACAAGAACTTGCCCAGCTCCCTTGGTTCCACTCCTAACCGCTCTGCGACCCTGAGGGTTGTGATGGGGCCGGGGAGTTCCGTTCTCGCAACAACTGTGTCAGGCGAAACAACATCCCCCACTTGAACTAACACTTGACCTTTCAACGGCAACCGCCTCATCTTTCGGACAACAATATCAGCACTAATTGTCAACCCTGGAGTGTAAGCGGTTCCCATCGCTTTCCTCCTTCCTGAACAAATGAGAATTGCATCCTTTTGGAGTGCACTGACCCGGCAGCGCCAAAAGTTCCTGGCAAAGCGGGAACTCAACACTCCAACATCGTTAAAAAATTTGTCACGGCAAACCTTCGACCTTAATTTTAACCTTGACTCAACCGCTCCCGGACCTGCTTCTTCAATGCCTCTGCCATTTCGCAGACATACTTGTAGTAGTCCTTCCTTTGCAGCTTTGAAGCAGCAGCCTCATCGATAATAAAGGTCACGCGAGGATGTAACTGCAACGCGGAAGCAGGACACGATGATGTGACTGGACCTTCAATTGCCTTTGCCACTGCATCCGCTTTCCCTTCACCGGTTGCCAACAGAATGATTCTCCTCGCTTCAAGGATTGTGCCGATTCCCATAGTGATGGCATAGCGGGGGACATCTTCGGGTCGGTCAAAGAAGCGGGCATTGGCCTCAATGGTTTCTTTGGTCAATGTCTTAACACGGGTTCGTGATGCCAGCGACGAGCCGGGTTCGTTGAAAGCGATGTGGCCGTTGTGACCGATACCGAGGATTTGCAAGTCAATACCACCTGCTTTCTTGATTTGCTCCTCATACCAAACACAATGCTCGTAAGGGTCAGGAGCCAGACCGTAAGGGACGAATGTCCTGGACTTGTCAATGTTGATATGGTTGAAGAGGTGCTCGTCCATGAAATACCGGTAACTCTGCGGGTGGCGGGGGTCAATGGGGTAATACTCGTCCAAGTTGAAGGTTGTGACGAGGGAGAAGTCAAGTCCCTCTTCTTTGTGCATTCGGATGAGTTCTCGGTAGCAAGGGATCGGTGTTGAACCAGTAGCCAATCCCAAAACGCAATTGGGTTTGCGGCGAATTAACTCGGCAATTTGCCTTGCTGCTTCTTTACCAACCGCTTCGGCGTCAGGCAAAATGATGATTTCCATCCTCATCGCCTCCCTTTTTTCGAACTCTGCCAAAAAGCCACTGCTAAATTTTAACGCGCACCTCGCAGACAGCATGACATAAAGTTTTAAGTGCGAAACTGCTCAAACATGGAGGTGAAAGGAAATGAGTTTGATGGGAGTGGACACTGGGACGACTGGTGTCAAGGCGGTGATTTTCAACTGCGATGGTGAAATCTTGGGGCAAGGTTATCGCGAATACCCGCTGATTTATCCTGGACCTAACGGCTGGGTTGAATTGGATGCGGAACAAATTTGGGAGGCTACAAAAGAGGCTATCGCAGAGGCAATTGCAAAGGCAGGCAAGGG
>JANZZQ010000140.1 GCA_026419315.1 Armatimonadota bacterium
GTCACATCCTTTGGATGACCGGGGATTTGGCTCGGCTTTGGTGAAGGCCGATTTAACGAGGTGATGCCGTTTGGCAAAAATGAGAATCCACCATCTCGCAAAGGAATTGGGCATTTCGAATGCCGAACTAATAGAGTTGCTAAGGGAACTCGGCGAGGAAGTGAAAAGCCACTCCAGCACTATTGATGAATCAACCGCCGACGCGATTCGCGAATTGCTGCAAGAGCGGAGGGGCAAGAAGCCGGAACCTAAAGTCATTTTGCTTCCTCGTCACTCCTTGCCGCCCATTGAACTTGCCGAGAGATTGAAAACGGACTTGGGAATGATTATGAGCCAACTAATGAAGTGGGGCATTGTCGTCGCTCCAAATCAACCCCTCGAATTGGAAGTCGTTGTGAAGTTGGTTAAAGAGTTGGGTTACGAGTTCCAATTTGAAAGGGACGGTGAAAAGCGGGAAGTGGGGTTGGAATCGCCTGTTTCCACGGAGACAGAAAGCGCTGCTGCGGAAGCGGCAACTGTTGAGGAAGGGGAGGCCGCCCAAGGAGTTGCTGTTGAGGTTGAGGAGAAGCCGGAAGAAATTCGCCCAGAAAGGCTACGCCCTCGCCCACCAGTAATCACGGTCATGGGTCATGTGGACCATGGCAAAACAACGCTCCTCGATGCTATCCGAAAGACAAACATTGCCGAGCGAGAATACGGTCAAATCACTCAACACATCGGCGCCTACGAAGTCGATTGGAAGGGACGAACCATCGTCTTCATTGACACTCCAGGTCACGAGGCCTTTACCGCTCTGAGAGCGAGGGGGGCGATGGTCACCGACATAGTTGTTTTAGTTGTTGCTGCTGATGATGGTGTTATGCCTCAAACGATAGAGGCAATAAATCACGCTCGTGCTGCAGAAGTTCCCATCATCGCCGCCATCAACAAAATCGATCGCCCAGACGCAAACCCTGACAGAGTTAAGGTTCAACTCTCTGAACACGGCCTCATCCCCGAGGAGTGGGGTGGGGAAACCATATGTGTCCCTATCTCGGCACTTAAAGGCGAAGGGATAGATGAGTTGCTTGAGATGATCTTGCTGGTCGCCGATTTGATGGAATTGAAAGCCGACCCAGAAGCACCTGCTTGGGGTTACATCTTGGAAGCCAAGATGGACCCGAAGCGAGGACCAATTGCGACAGTTATTGTCAAGCAAGGGACACTTCGTAAAGGTGATTGGGTTGTCGCGGGCACAACTTACGGTCGTATCAGGTCAATGACCGATTGGAAAGGCAACGAGGTAAAGGAAGCACCTCCATCAAAACCTGTGGCAATTTTGGGCCTTGAAGAATTGCCCGAAGCCGGCGACAAACTTGAAGTCGTGGAAGACGGTAAGCTCGCAAAGGAATTAGCAGAGCAAAGAGCAGAATTGAAACGACAACAACAACTTCAACCAACCCGCCGCATTACTCTGGAAGATTTCTTCGCCCAGATGCAAGCCGGCAAAACCAAAGAACTTAATCTCATCGTGAAGGCAGATGTCCAAGGCTCTGTCGACGCAATCACTTACTCCCTAAGCCGACTTGAACACCCTGAAGTGAAAATCAGCATCATCCACAAAGGCGTTGGCGATATTTCCGAAAGCGACATAATGCTGGCTGCCGCTTCAAACGCTGTCATTTTGGGTTTCAATGTCAGGATCGACCCGTCAGGCAGGCGCGCTTTGCAAAACGAACAAGTTGATGTCCGGCTCTACCGCATAATCTACGAACTGATAGACGATGTCAAGAAGGCAATTGTTGGTTTGCTTGAGCCGATCAAGCGAGAAGAAATTCTCGGAACAGCCGAAGTTCGCGCCACCTTCAAGACCCGCTTCGGCATCGTTGCAGGATGCTACGTCAATTCCGGACGGTTGATGGTCAATGTCCCTTGTCGGGTCATCAGAAAGGGTCAAGTCGTTGCCACATCCCGAATAATTTCGCTCCGCCACTACACTGAAGACCGCAACGAAATCCCCGAAGGAATGGAGTGTGGCGTTGGGCTGGAAGATTTCGCCGATTTCGAAATCGGAGACATCATAGAAGCCTTCAGGGTGGTGGAAGTTCAAAGAAGCATTGATGAAATCCGCGAAAAGGCACCCGAAATGGCTGTGGCTCAAAAGTGAATTTGAACCCCACTTGCTCGCTCTTGACACGCTACAGAACGAGGCTAAAATTTTAAAACGGTCATTAGCACTCGGATCATTTGAGTGCTAAACTCCGAGACGGAAAACTCCTGAGTTGCGGAGGTGATTTGCGATGAAGGTCCGCCCGTTAGGCAGTCGGGTTTTGGTCAAGCCGCGGGAGGAAGAGGAAAAGACTCCTGGTGGCATTATCCTCCCCGACACCGCAAAGGAGAAGCCGCAGGAAGGCGTCGTCGTTGCTGTTGGTCCTGGAAAGCTGTTGGAAAACGGTGAGCGCCGACCTGTTTCCGTTAAGGAAGGCGACATCGTGATTTTCAGCAAGTATGCCGGCACCGAAATCAAAATTGACGGCGAAGAATACCTCATCGTTGACGAAGATAGCATTCTCGCCATCAAAGTCGAAGAGAAAGAACCAGTCTCTGCCCAAGCTTAGACTTGACAAAAATTCCGAAACGGAGGTGACGGGGAATGCCCAAAGAGCTGCTATACAGCGAGGAAGCGAGGCGAGCGTTGGAACGAGGCGTGAACGCAGTTGCTAACGCTGTTAAAGTCACACTCGGTCCCAAAGGCCGTAACGTTGTCCTCGACAAAAAGTTCGGTGCGCCTTCGATCACAAAAGACGGTGTCACCGTCGCTAAGGAAATTGACCTTGCTCAGCATTTTGAGAACTTGGGTGCCCAGCTTGTCCGTGAAGTTGCCAGCAAGACCAATGATGTCGCTGGAGACGGGACGACCACCGCTACCGTTCTGGCTCAAGCGATGGTTCGCGAAGGCTTGAAGATGGTCGCAGCTGGTTCCAACCCGATGGCTCTTCGGCGCGGTATTGAAAAGGCCGTCCAAAAAGCCGTCGAGAAACTCAAGGGGTATGCGATTGAAGTTAAAACCCGCGAAGACATTGAACATGTCGCTGCAATTGCTGGCAACGACCCTGAAATCGGGAAGATAATCGCGGAAGCCATGGATAAAGTCGGCAAGGACGGCGTCATCACCATTGAGGAGAGCAAGGGAACCGAAACGACGGTTGAATTCGTTGAAGGTTTGCAGTTTGACCGAGGTTACCTAAGCCCATACTTCGTGACGGACCCCGAGCGGATGGAATGCGTCCTTGAGGAGCCGTTCATTCTCATTCACGAAAAGAAGATCAGCAGCGCAATGGACTTGGTTCCGGTGCTTGAGCGAGTTTACCGCGCCGGCAAACCTCTGTTGGTCATTGCTGAGGATGTTGAAGGCGAGGCGCTCGCAACGCTCGTCATCAACAAACTCCGCGGTGTCCTCCAATGCTGCGCTGTCAAGGCG
>JANZZQ010000141.1 GCA_026419315.1 Armatimonadota bacterium
ATCTCAGGGACTGGCGGCGGCTTCAAAAAATTTGCCCGTGGAGAGGTTGACCTCATCGGAGCATCAAGACCGATCCGAGCAGTTGAAGACGAGGCTTGCAGGAAAAACAAAATCGCCTACATTGAACTTCCCGTCGCCTACGACGCAATCGCCATTGTTGTCAACCCCGCAAACAATTGGTGCAATCACTTGACCGTTGAGGAACTCAAGAAGATGTGGGAGCCAGAGGCTCAAGGGAAGGTCAACAATTGGTCTCAAATTCGCAAAGGCTTTCCGAACCGACCGCTGAAACTTTTGGGAGCCGGCGCCGATAGCGGAACTTACGACTTCTTCACTGCCGCCATAGTCGGCAAGGAGCGCTCAAGCCGAGGTGACTACATGAGCAGCGAGGACGACAATCAAATTGTGCAAGGGGTCGCCAATGACCAGAACGCTTTGGGTTTCCTGCCGTTCGCTTACTATGTTGAAAACCGAGAGAGGCTCAAACTTGTCGCAATCCAATGCAAATGCCACAACAACGGAAAGCCAATAAAGCCCAGCGAGAAAGCGGTTCGGCAGAACCTTTACCACCTCGCCCGACCACTGTTCATCTATGTCAACCGAAAATCGGCGGACAGACCCGAAGTGGTCGCTTTCGTTGAGTTCTATCTCCGAAATGCAGCCAGCCTGTCAAAAGAAGTCGGCTACATACCGCTCCCGAAGCGAGCATATGATTTGGCACTGCAGAGGTTCAAAAAGCGAGTTGTCGGCTCAATGTTCGGGGCAAAAGGCGCTCAGGTCGGTGTGACGATTGAACAATTGCTTGCCGCTGAAGGGAAGAAGTGAAACTTGTCCCATTGGCTAAAAGTCGCCTTTGGTCCCAAAAACGGGAAAAGTTCGTGCCTAACGAAAGTCGGTTCCAAAAGCCGGAAAGCGACTGAAACCTTGACAAATCCTCTTTTTCGCAAAGTTTGCTGTTGACCCCGAGCGACCTTGAGAACCTTGAGAAGGGAGGCGGAAATTTCCCGAAACGCTCTTTACTGCAAAGTTTGTTGGGTGACCATTTTCCCGACCATGCTATGGGCTTTAGACCATAGTCATTGACGAATTTTTGAACGCCGCCTTCAGACGGCGGAATTTTTTTCGCCGAGTGAATTCGGCGCTCGCAAGTTTGTCATCAACCGCAAAAATTCGCTGTGCGTTGAGAGTTTTGCGTTGAGCGTTGAAAGGTGAAAGCGCCAGCGGACGAAATTGAAGGGTTAAATTTGAACGCTCAACTCTGAACGCTCAACGAATTTGTGGCATGGATACAAAGCACCGACAAACCTTGAAGTAAAGAGCGTTCGACGAACTGAAATCGACGAAGTTGAAAGTTGAGGTCACTGGTAAGCCGAATCAAGCCAGTGGGCAGAATCTTCAGCGAGTGGATTCCGAAAAGAACCGACGTTGCAGGGACAGTGTCACTGAGGGTCCTTAGCTTTGCGAAGCCCTCCACGAACCCGCACAAAATCCTTGACAGTTAGCAAAATTCGCTGCAAATTTTTTGTGAACCCGAACCACCCAAATCAGGGGGCATCGGGATGACAAAGGACAAGGGACAATTCCTTGCAAAGGCAAAAACCCTGATCGTCCAAAACATCCAAAACAGAACCGTTTTCACTCGGGGGGACTTAAGCAGGTTCTTAAGCCTTGACCCAAAGGTTGAAGAGAGCATTGACTACTTGGTTACACTTCAAACCCTGACCGAGCAAAGATACATTGACTGGTTCGAAGAGCCAGACAGGGGCAGGTTCATCCCAGGAGCGCCAGCAAATCTGAACTCTGTTTGGGACATCGCTTCAACTCCGCCTGCAGGCTTTGTCTCCGATACGCAAATCTACCCAATCGCCGGCAGCCAGCAAGTTTTTGCCTGTCCAGTTTGCTCTGGTTCAGGTAGTTTGACTGTTGCTTGCTACAGTTGTGCCGGAAGCGGGAGAAGAGTTTGCTCACACTGTTCAGGAGCGGGAATGGAAATTTGCAGGGATTGCAACGGTTCAGGAGTGAGAACTGGGTTCAACAATAGGTTGGAAAGTTGCACATGGTGTAAAGGTAGCGGGCGAAAAATTTGTTACTCATGTGATGGTAAAGGAGGGGAAGTTTGCGGTGTTTGTGGGGGCACTGGAAGGGTCATTGAGCGTTGTTCGAAATGTGCAGGCATTGGAAGGCTTATAAGGTATCAAGCGGTTGTCTGTGTTTTCAAGCCCCACGAATTTAATGAAGTTGTTTCCCAGTGGAATTTGCCTTTGAAGGAATTCAAGGCAGCAGAGGCAAGCAACACACGGCAGACATTTATTCAGCCGTCATCCCCTTCCGTTTTCGGTCAAATCCCACCGAAAGTTCAAAACGCAATCAACTTTCTTGCCAGCCAAGCAAAAGGCTTGGAGGTGGGTGATACTCGTTTGGTTCGCACTCAATTGACCGTAAAGGAAGTTCCAGTTGCCCGCATTTCCTTCCGCCTTTATGGCGTCTTCGGCGACGCTTGGTTTTTGGGCAAAGATTTCCAGCGAGTTTACTTGCCCAAAGTTCCCCTCACCTTTGAAACTTGGCTCAAGTTGAAGGACTGGGTTTCCGTTGGGTTGACAGTTTTGAGTCTCATTGGCTTTGTTGCGTTCACCCAACTCATCCGCCAAGAAGTTTACAACTCCGCCGTCATGGTTTGGTTTTTGATCGCAAGTTGCGCTGCTTGGGTCGTTTCGGGGTTGGTGTTGATTGTCCGCCGCTTCATCGCTGGGCTTGTCTTATTCGCCATCACAATCACCGCTTTAGCAGCGATGATAGCGTATCAAAAAGGACAGTGGCGAATGTCGTATCAATTTCATGACCCACTTCCGTTGAATATCGTGGCGTTTCGTTCAAAAATGTAGGAGCAGGCAAAAAATGCTCAAGGGTCTAAAAGGGAACAAACGAACAGAGTTCGCCCAACATTTTATCGGCAAAATTTTTCGCTTGCAACGCATACACGCTTGCACGCTTACAGGCAAAAACACTCAAGCGCATGGCACACAACTTTCAACGACAACTTGAAGGACGGTGACAAAAATGAATTGGCAGCGAGTTTTGATTTTGGCTGCGGTTTTGATTGCGGTTGTTTTCGTGGCCCGAAGTTGTCTTCGAAGGACCCAAGTTTTCGCAACCGAGCCTTCAACTATCATCCGCAATCCCGACAAGTTCAACAACCGCATCGTCAATTTGAAAGGGCAAGTCATCAGCGTCTTGAGCATAGGTGGAGCGGGATTCTACCTTTTGCAAGACGAAAAAGGTGCCGCCATCACCATCATGACCCAGACGGACGCTCCCGATGTGGGCGCAATCGTAACTGTCAAGGGTAAAGTCCACAAAGCATTGCAGATTGGTGCTGCAAGCGTCATCGGGGTTGAAGAATGGGAGCGAAGGCAAATCGGCTTTGAGGAAGTCAAAAAGCC
>JANZZQ010000014.1 GCA_026419315.1 Armatimonadota bacterium
CGGGCATGGTCGGCGTTTGGCTTGACACTCCCATGATTGACATCTTGCGAGGCAAAGGGACAATCCAAAGGGCGTTGCCTGCAATGGTTCGGCAATTTGCAAGGTTCGGAATTGACATCACAAAAGAGCCTATATTGGTTTACCCAACACAGCACTACCAAAATGGAGGCATCATCATCCGCGATGATGCCTCTTCCGACATCGCAGGTTTGTTCGTTGCGGGAGAAGTTAGCGGCGGAGTTCACGGTCGCAACAGGTTGATGGGCAACTCGCTCCTTGACATTTTGGTTTTCGGAAGGAGGGCAGGATTGAGCGCTGCGAAGTGGGCAAAACAAGCGTCGCCGGGAACTCCAACATTAGACCATGTTCGCGATTATCACAGGCAACTTCAGGAAGCAGGCATTAACACCGACCGAGTTTCACCAATAATTTTGCCCGACTACACTTCGCCAATCGCACGCATCCGCAGACTTGGTGGAGTGCCAATCGGGTAAAGCCTTGGGCAAAGGTTTGGGGCGGTGAAATTGTGAGGGCAGGTGAAAAAAAACCTGCCCGAATTTTTCTAATGGACGCCCAAAGCAGCAGTTTCTTGACAGGGTGATAAGAGATGAGAACGGTGGAGGAGAAATCTTCCGCGCCCGAGACGGAAAAGGCGAGAGGGTTGACAATAGAAAGTCTTGCGGAGAGTTTCGCTACAGCGGAGTTGAAAGGTGGACTGTGTCGTTGGTTCACTCACTTGAGGTGGGGGGCGATTGTCGGAACTTCGTTGATAATCATTGTGGCTTCAGCGTTAGGGGTTCAATTGCCGTTGCTTTGGCTTTTCCTCACTCTCGCAGCCATCGCCCTTTACAATGTCGTCTTCCTTTACTTGACTGACCCTCACCGACCTTCCCGAATTGACCCTCACAGGTGTGCCCTTTTCCAAGCAACTGCTGATTTGTTCGCCCTAACTTTGCTGCTTCACTTTTCCGGAGGCGTAGAAAACCCCTTCGCTTTCTTTTTCATCTTCCACATGATCATCGCCAGCGTTTTGCTCCCGATCCAGTGGGCTTGGGGATTGGCGGCATTGGCAACAGTCTTGTTTGGTGGGACAGTTTTGGCTGAACATCAAGGCTTGCTCGCTCATTACCACCTTGACCCTTTCCCACCCATTTGCCAATCATCACTTTTCGTTGTAGGGTCTTTGTTTGCGTTTACAATGACGCTCCATGTTACTGTCTTCATGACTTCGGTTATTGCCACACGCCTCAGACACCGTGAGCAAGAAGTCAAGGAGTTGGCTCAAACTTTACGTCAGTATTCTGAGGAGTTGGAAGAAGCCAACGAACGGCTGGAGCAATTGGAGCGAATGAAATCAACCCACTTGCGCAAAATGAGCCACGAGTTGAGAGCGCCTTTGAACGCAGCCAAAAGCCTCATCAACATCTTGAAGGCTGGATACAAAGGTGAATTGCCGCCGCCTGCATTGGAAACTTTGGAACGAATTTCAACTCGCTTGGATGAGATGCTCGCCATCGTCAACAGCATACTTACCCTTTCGCGAGTGAGAGATGCTCGTTTGACTCACGAGCGAGATTGGGTTGATTTCGGTCGCATTGTGAGCGAAGTTGTTGAGAGTTTGCGCGCCAGCGCCTTAGCGAAAAACATTGACCTTCAAGTTGACCTGCTAAGAGGTGTCCCGCACATTTGGGGCGTCCCAGAAGCCTTAAGGGAAATCGCTTCAAACTTGATTGACAACGCTATAAGATACACGCCTAAAGGCGGAAGGGTTGAAGTTCTGCTCTACCCGCACGAAGGCGACATCGTGTTTCAGGTGAGCGACACAGGAATTGGAATCCCGCCGGAGGATTTGCCCCACATTTTTGACGAGTTCTTCCGAAGCAGGAATGCAAAGGAGTTCGTCCACGAAGGGACAGGGCTGGGGTTATCAATTGTCAAGTCGGCGGTTGAAGCCCACAACGGAGAGATTGAAGTTTTCAGCGAACTGGGCAAAGGGACAACCTTTACTGTGACCCTGCCGACGAAAACTCAAAGTTTGGGGAGAGGGGTTGAGAGCGAAAGTGTCGCTTTAGCGACGCTGTAAGCAGCGTTTCAATTTTCTCCAACTTCTGTCGGCACAAAGTGAATTTTGCACCCTGGTAAAGTTAGGCTCTTTCCATCCCCTTAAGTTGGCGTTAAACTGACTTTGCCGAAAGCTTGAGCAATTCATTGAAGCTCAAGGAGGGAAAGCATTGCATGGCGAAACTCAAAATCACGCTGCCTGACGGGAGCGTGAGGGAATACGAGTCCACAGTCACGCCTTTGCAAGTTCTGCGCGATTGGTATCCGGAAGGAGAAGAGGAGTTCTTGCTCGCCGAAGTGAACGGGGAAGTTTGGGACTTGTTCCGACCTTTGCCTGAAGGCGATTTGAGCTTGAGATTCTTGACCTTCAACGACCCTCCTGCCCGCGATGCCTACCGCCACACCGCTTCCCACATCCTCGCACATGCTGTCAAGGAACTTTTCCCCGAAGCGAAACTCGCCATCGGTCCGGCAATTGAAGATGGCTACTATTACGACTTTGATGTCCCCCGCCCGTTCACTCCTGAAGACTTGGAGCGGATTGAACAAAAGATGCACGAAATCGTCGCCGCTGACTATCCCCTTGAAAGGTTGGAGTTGACAAAAGATGAGGCAAGAAAGTTGCTGGAGGAAATGGGCGAAACTTACAAACTGGAACTGCTTGATGAAATCCCGGACGAGCGGGTCAGTTTCTACCGCCATAACGGTTTCATTGATCTTTGCCGCGGTCCCCACATTCCCAGCACAGGTCGCATTAAAGCTTTGAAGTTGCTGAGCGCTTCAGGGGCTTACTGGCGCGGCGATGAGCGAAACCCGATGCTTCAACGAATTTACGGAACTTGTTTTCCGACCGAAGAGCAATTGCGAGAATTTCTGACTCGCCTTGAAGAGGCACAAAAGCGTGACCACAGGAAGTTGGGTCGTGAGTTGAATTTGTTCATCGTTGACGAAACCATAGGCTCGGGCTTGGTGCTTTGGCTTCCCAACGGTGCTTTTATCCGCAAGCAAATTGAAGACTTCTGGCGTGAACAACATCTCAAACGGGGCTACCAAATAGTCTATACTCCTCACATCGCCCGCGATGAACTTTGGCGGCGCAGCGGACACCTTGAACTTTACAGCGAGTTCATGTTTCCGACAATGCAAATTGAGGCGCACAAGTATTTGCTCAAGCCCATGAACTGTCCGTTCCACATCACGATTTACAAAACTCAGACCCGAAGTTACCGGGATTTGCCCGTTCGCTATTGCGAACTGGGGACGGTTTACCGATACGAGCGTTCTGGCGTTTTGCACGGGCTTTTGAGGGTTCGCGGGTTCACGCAGGATGATGCTCACATCTTTTGCACCACTGAACAAGTGAAGGAAGAGGTGAAAAGCGCTGTCCAGTTCGCTTTGTTCATGCTTCGGACTTTCGGCTTCTCTGAGTTTGAAATCAAAATCGCTACTCGCCCCGAAGGCAAATTCGCAGGCACTTTGGATGGTTGGGAACGAGCCGAAAGGGATTTGCAAGAAGTGGCGCAAGAGTTAGGCTTGGATTACGAGCTTGACATCGGAGGGGGCGCCTTCTACGGCCCGAAGATTGACATCTTTTTGCGGGATTGCTTGGGGCGGCGATGGCAGTGTTCCACCATCCAATTGGACTTCAACTTGCCAGAACGGCTTGATGTCAACTACATCGGACCTGACAACAAGGAACACAGAGTAGTCATGGTTCACCGAGCTTTGCTCGGTTCAATAGAGCGGTTTGTGGCTGTCTTGACAGAGCATTATGCAGGTGCGTTCCCGGTCTGGCTCTCCCCAGTTCAAGTCGCGGTGCTTCCAATTGCCGAACGGCATTTGCCCTACGCTGCTCAAATTGCTCAACGGTTGCAAGCGGAAGGGGTCCGTGTGGAAGTTATGGCTAAAAGCGAGCCGATTTCCGGGCGAATATTTGATGCGGAAGCGAGAAAAATACCATACATGCTGGTCGTCGGTGACAGAGAAGCCCAATCGTGGACAGTTGCAGTTCGCGAGCGAGGGCGTAAAGACCACGGCTCAATGCCACTTGACAAATTTGTTGAGTGGCTGAAGCCACAACTTAGTCCGCCGGTCGCGGAGTGATGGCGATGGCGGAAACCGCTGCTGCAAAACCGAAACTGACCGAAGAGGAGTTTTTGCGTTTGCCCGACGATGGACGCAAGTATGAGTTGGTGGATGGGGAAGCGAAAGAAGTGCCAGCAGGTGTTGAGCATGACATAATTGTGGTCCACATCATCGTCCTTCTCGCACCATTCGTCAAAAATTTCGGCATGCCGGCAGCATCCAGTGCAGGTTTTCAGATAGTGACGGGAAACATTCGTTCGCCTGATGTTTCCTTTGTTTTGCGCGAACGCTTGCCCGAAGACAAGCCACTAAAAGGCTTCATGGACGGAGCACCGGACTTAGCGATTGAAGTGGTTTCTCCCAACGAAGACTGGGTTGAGATGGGGCGAAAGTTGGGCGAATACTTCATGAGCGGTGCAAAAGAAGTTTGGCTCGTTGACCCTGACAAGGTGACCGTGACTGTTTACAAATCCCTCACGGATGTGCAAGTTTTTCATGCTGACGACGAAATTACAGGTGGCGACCTTTTGCCGAATTTTCGGTGTAAGGTCGCTGACTTGGTCGCTTTGGAGTATGGTGAAAAACTTTCATTTGGAGGTGAAACGCCATCGCCGACAAGGAGGAACAGCGAAAGGAGTTACGGGTAAACGAGCAAATTCGCATCCCGAAAGTCTTGGTCATTGACGAGAACGGTCAAAAACTGGGAGTCATGGACACAAGGGACGCCATTCGCTTGGCTCGCTCAAAGGGTCTTGACTTGATTGAAGTTGCCCCCCATGCCCATCCCCCCGTCTGCAGAATCATGGACTACGGCAAGTTCAAGTATCAGCAGCGGAAAAAGGAGAAAGAGGCACGCAAGCACCACAAGGAGTTAAAGGAAATCAGGTTGACCCCCCAAATGAGCGAGCACGATTTGCTTTATCGTGTTAGAAATGCTGAAGAGTTTCTGAGGGAAGGTCATCGCGTTCGCATCTTCATGCAGATAACGGGGCGATGGGCAGCGCACACCGAACTGGGCGAAGCAAAGTTACAAGATTTCGTCAATCACTTAAGTCATGTCGCTACAGTTGAAGTCCCGCTGAGTCACCAGGGCAGGTTGATAACAATCGTCCTTGCACCCAAAAAAGATGTGAAACAAAAACCCGCTGTCACTCCCTCTAAACCTGCTACCCCATCATCCCAACCTTCCCAAACTGCTCAGCAACCACAGCCCAAACTTGAAGCTTCAGAACCCGTCCCAGGACCAAGGCAAGAGGAGACCCCTAAAGTCATAGAAGTGTCAAGCAGCGAAGGATAGCGTTGCTGCGAACTTTGTGCTATTTTTTTATGCCGCTGAATAAGCACGGATGGGCTCATTCTGTCTATCTCCGGTGGGAAATCACCTGATCGAACATTGAATGGAGGGCTCGGAAATGGCAAAGAGAGCGAAAACGAAACGAACGGCAGCTAAAAGGTTTAAAATCACTGGAAGCGGAAAAGTGATCCGGCAGCGTGTAGGCGGTCAGCACTATATGCTCAAGAAAAGCAAGCGCCGAAAGCGAGATTTGAAACGCACCACAGAAGTGCATCCATCCTACGAACGAGCATTGAAAGCACTGCTGCCAGGCCAAGTTTAATTTCAACCATTAACGGAAAAGCAGAGGTGAACGATAATGCGGGTCAAAGCAGGGACGGTCACGAGAAGGCGACACAAAAAATGGCTGAAAATGGCTGAAGGCTATTGGGGGCTCAAAAGCGTAGTGTTTCGAAGGGCAAAGGAAACAGTAATTCGCGCCCTCAATTTCGCATATCGTGACCGCAAGCAAAGAAAACGAGATTTCAGGCGTTGGTGGATTGCCAGAATCAATGCAGCAGCTCGACTGAATGGATTGCGTTACAGCGAGTTCATTCATGGCTTGAAACTTGCAGGTGTGGGACTTAACCGCAAGATGCTCGCCGAGCTGGCAGTCAATGACCCTGACGCTTTCGCCGCTTTAGCGGAAAAAGCAAAAGAGGCTTTGGCGAGCAAAGCCGCTGCGACGGCGTGAACGATTCACTCAGCCCACTTCGCAAACTGCACGGAGCGTCAGCGTTTACCCGCTGGCGCTTTTTCCTTTGTTGTGGTTGTTGGATCCAACCTTGAACTCACAAGGTGGCCGAAAGGCGCAGAGTAAAACTCGCCTGAAAACTCGTGAAAACTCGTTGGCGGCTTCAAGGAAGAAGGATTCGGCGTTGCAAGAGCATTCTCCTCCAAGCAGGCTCAACATTATCGTTGCTGAGAAGACTTCCGAAGAAAGGAGTGACCGGGGTGACGGTTGAACACCAATTACGGGAATTAGTTCGCATCTTGGTTGAAACCCCGACACCGACGGGGAACGAAAAGGCTTTGTTCCCTTTCTTGACAGATTACTTGCGATTGCACGGGTTTGAAGTTGACGAACAAGAGGTGACCGAGCGCCACCAGTTAACCCCCCCGGGCGAATACAGCAACTTGATCGCTAAGCGCGGTAAAAGCCGTCTCTTGATTTCCGCCCACATTGACACTTTCCCAGCCTACACTCACCCTCAACCATACACTTTGCGGGAAGATGGCGACCGATTGATTGCAAGGGGCGTTGTTGACATAAAGGGTCAAATTGCAGCCTTATTGCTTGCTGTTTCTCAAACGGATGCCCCTTGTCAAATCGCTTTCGTTTGCGATGAGGAGCGAGGCGGCACAGGCTCGCGTAGTCTCAAATTTGAAGCTGAAGCGGTTTTGGTGCTTGAGCCAACCGATTTGAAGCCGGTAATTGCTCATGCGGGTGCAGTTGAAGCGACGGTTCTTTTCTTCGGCAAAGCCGCCCACGGCTCAACCCCTCACTGGGGCGACAACGCTTTGGAGAAAGCGATCGCTTTCGCCGACGCAATAAAAACCCATCCCCTTATCTCTGACCAACGCCACCCTCTTTTCGAAAGAACATCCCTTGTTACGCTCGGAAGGTTGGAAGCGGGGAGCGAAGCAATGGTCGTGCCAAATAAAGCGCTGCTCAACCTTGACATCCGGGTGTTGCCCGGTTACTCGGCAAAAGCCGTTGCCGATTTGGTGAGGGATTTCGGAGCGAAATTCAAAGCCGAGGTGAAAATTGACGATATAGCCGAGCCTGTCACTTTGGACGAAAACGAAAAGGTTGTGAAGACTGTCAAGAGGTCTGTCATGGATGTGATGGGGCGGGAGCCACAATCAATTGGCTATTGGAGTTGGACCGATGCAGTCAACTACATTGAACGGGGCGTTCCCGCAGTGGTGTTTGGAGCGGGTCATCTCGGAGTGGCTCACTCGGACGAGGAGTGGGTGAGGTTGAGCGACTTAATTGCGCTCTCGCAAATCTTGAAAAAACTTGTGGAAGTTTGGGCTTGACAAAAATCAACACCCTGTAGGCGATTTCCTTTTTGCTCGAAAACGCCTCGCTGCATCTCACCGCTCAACCCGTTTGCTCCCGCTCGTTCGTCCAATCTCTGAAATTGCAGCTTCCGCGCTATACTGGGAATGGTTCGCCGAGCTCAACCCGCAAAAAAGAGCTCGCTGCCTTGAAGGGAGCAGTGTTTGGTGTTTAACAAGCGAGGTGGGTTGGTTATGTCGGTGAATTTGAAACGAAGGGAGATAATGGCGATGACGGTGGGGTCGTTGGTGGGAAGTTCGGCCGTCGAAGTTGAAACTCAACCGAAAACGGCGAAGGAAGAGAAGAGAGGGCAAAAGAAGCTGTGGCGGGCAGCCCACATCATGGCCCCAAACCCAGATGGGTTGCCATTACTCAAGCGGGCAATTGAAGAAAGGCTTGCTTCTTTAGGCGTCAATGTTATCGTGTTTGAGGTCAACTACAAGTTTGCCTTTCGCTCCGATCCTGATTTGAGAATGGAGCCGGTTTTGAGCTACGAGGATGCTCGTTCACTTGCTGAGCAATGCCGCGAACTCGGGATTCGCCTAATCCCCGAGTTCAACTGTCTTGGCCATCAGTCTTGGAGCAAAACCACTTTCCCCTTGCTCGTCAAATATCGCGAGTTCGACGAAACCCCCGACATTCCCCTTGACAACCCGGGTATTTACTGCCGAAGTTGGTGCCCGTTACATCCCAAGGTCAACGAAGTTGTTTTCGCGTTGATGGATGAGTTGCTCGAAGCGTTTCGGGCCGATGCCTTCCATGTGGGCATGGACGAAGTTTTCTTGATCGCAAGTGACCAATGCCCAAGGTGCAAAGGCAAGGACCCAGCGGAACTTTTTGCCAAGGCTGTTAACGACTACTACGAGCATTTGGTCAAAAAGCGGGGCGTGGAGATGCTGATGTGGGGCGACAGGTTACTTGATGACAAAGAGATGGGTTACGGTAAATGGGAGGCAAGCCAAAACGGGACCGCACCGGCAGTCGACAAAATCCCAAAGGACATCATCCTTTGTGACTGGCATTATGGACTTCAGCAGGAGTATCCGTCGATCCCTTACTTCCAACGAAAGGGTTTCCGAGTGGTTTCCGCAAGTTGGAAGGATGAGAAGGCTGCGCTTGCTTTTCTCAACTACTCCCGCAAAGTGGCAACTGAAAAGTGGCTCGGTCATATGTGCACAACTTGGGTAAACGGAGCCGATTTCGCCAAAGCGATACTCGGCATGCAAGGTGCTTCGGAAACAGCCCGCCAAGCAGCCAATGCACTACGGGCTTGTATGGCTGAGTTGTGAGCTTTTCTGCTTTGGGCTACAACCGACGGGCCGAAAAGGATGGCGGGTAGGAAATGAAGGAGAAGCGATTCTTCCCGGTCGCTGCCATCGTCCTTGCTGCCGGTCAGGGCAGCAGAATGGGTGGTGGGAAGTTGCTACTGCCGCTCGGCGATACCACTGTGATTGAGTCCACGGTTCAAAGTCTGCTCTCCGTGCCTGTCAGCGATTTAACGGTCGTCGTGGGGGTTTACGGCGCAGCTATCCAATACTTGTTGCGGGGGTTACCCGTCAAATTTGCGTTTAATCCCGACCCTTCTTCGGACATGGCCGAAAGCATTCGCTGTGGGTTAAGGTCCATCAACCCTGCCGATGCTGAAGCCTTTCTCATTTTACCCGCAGACATGCCTCTCGTTTTGCCCGAAACTATCGGCAAACTCGTCGCTTCTCTTCTTAAGAGTGACAAACCCATTGCTGTGCCTGTTTTCCGCAACCGTCGTGGTCATCCGGTCGTTTTCCGCACGAACCTTTACGAACGCGTTCTAACCTTTCGCAGCCCTCAGGGAATCCGCCCATTAGTTCATGGGGACCCATCGCAAATCTTGATAGTTGAAGTTGACGATGAAGGCGTCATTTCAGACCTTGACAGTTGGGATGATTACAGGCGACTTTTGAACTTGTGGGCAAAACGAAGAAACCCCGCCCAACTGGGCGGGGATGAAGTTGGATAAGTGCGCTGGGCTACGCCTACCTCAGGCGATACAAGCGCCATTATATATTAATGCCGTAACCCAAACGAAAGTTCCAACGGGATGATCGCCGGCAACGCAATCATCTCGAGTGTTTCTGATTTGCAGTCAGCTGAAAAGAGGAAAGCGCAACGACTTTTTAATTTGCCCGCGCCCCATTACCCGCTACCCATTTACCTTGTTTCATGCTTCGTTAAGAACCTCTGTGCTCCGCATTCAAGTTTCCCGCCATCAGGCTGCCGAGCAGTCGGCATAGCATTGTCAACCCCGGGATGCTAAAATGTAACCGCCTCTTATTTCGAGGGCGTTGGATGCGAAATTTCTCGTGGAGGTGAAGAGTCATGGCATCGGAGCGGTTGAAGGAGCTGTTGAATCAGGCGATTGCGAGGGAGTTGCAGGTTTCGATCCAGTATATGTGGCAGCACGTGCTGGCAAAAGGGCTGTGCAGCCCTGCCGTCCGCGACATCTTCAAGAAAATCGCCATAACTGAGATGAAGCATGCTGAAGCCATTGCCGAAAGACTTGACTACCTCGGAGGCAAACCAACAACTCAGCCTTCCCCAATCACTGTAGGCGAGACCCTCGAAGAAATGATTCGCATTGACATCAAAGCGGAGGAGGAAGCCATTGCCCTCTACAGGCAAATCATTGAACAGGCAACCTCTGAAGGCGACTATGTGACTGAAGACCTCTTCCGCTCAATTCTCGCCGACGAAGAAGAACACCACAACGAATTCCAGTCCCTATTGGTGCAATGAGTTCTGCCCCGACCCCGATTTCAGCCTGGGCGTGGTGAGTTTGGGTTTGGAAATGCTTTCGGTTGCATCTTATCTTTGGGCGTTTGAGTGCCTAAATTTGGTCAAGGGGTGATGGGGATGACGGTCCGAGTGAGAGAGCTCATGGGTAGGATGACGCTTGAGGAGAAGATCGCTCAACTTGGTTCAATTTCGGTTCACAGGTTGATGAGTGACGGGAAATTTGACATTGAAAAGGCGCGGGAATTGCTCAAACACGGAATTGGGCAAATCACTCGCGTTGCTGGGGGGAGCGGTTTACCACCTAAGGAGGCAGCCCAACTCGCCAACGAAATTCAACGCTTCCTCATTGAGGAAACTCGGTTGGGGATCCCGGCAATCGTGCACGAGGAGTGTCTCAGCGGCTTAATGGCGAGGGGAACGACAACTTTCCCCCAAGCCATCAACCTGGCGAGCACTTTCGAACCGGATTTAGTCAGAGAGATGACAACGGCCATCCGAAAGGAAATGAGAGCGGTCGGAGCACATCAAGGTCTATCGCCCGTTTTGGATGTCCTTCGGGACCCAAGATGGGGACGAACGGAGGAAACTTTCGGCGAAGACCATTACTTGATTGCCTGCATGGCGGTCGCTTACATTACCGGCTTGCAAGGCGATGATTTGAAGGAAGGTGTTGTGGCCACAGCGAAACACTTCTCAGGTCACGGCTGGCCCGAAGGCGGTCGCAACTGCGCCCCTCTTCACGCCGGCTTGAGAGAGTTCAGGGAAGTCCTGTCGTTCCCATTTGAAGCGGCGGTCCGAGTGGCGAAAGTTCAATCAATTATGAACGCATACCACGACATTGACGGAATCCCCTGTGCCGCTTCTCGTGAACTCTTGACAGATTTGTTGAGAGGCGAGTGGGGATTCGACGGAATCGTTGTCTCAGACTACGGAGCAGTCCACATGCTCTTCAGTGTCCACAAGGTAGCCGTTGATGAGAAAGACGCCGCTTGCCAAGCGCTTTACGCTGGTATTGACATTGAACTGCCGGACATTCACTGCTACACCAAGTTGATTGACGCAGTGCGGGAGGGCTTGATTTCTGAGGCTATCATTGACGAAGCTGTCAGGCGCGTGTTAACTGTCAAGGAAAGGCTTGGCTTGTTTGATAACCCGCCGTTCGTTGATCCGGATGCCGCAGCCGCCCTCTTCGATTCTCCAGAGCATCGCCAACTTGCGCGCCTGATCGCTCAAAAGTCAATAGTGCTCCTCAAAAACGATGGCAACTTGTTGCCACTTCGCAAAGATTTGTCAAGCATCGCTGTCATCGGTCCAAATGCCAATGACCCTCGCAACATGCTTGGCGATTACGCTTATGCGGCTCACATAGACTTGAAGGAACCGCCTACGCCGATCGTGACCGTCCTTGAAGGCATAAAGGCAAAAGTTTCACCCGCAACGAAAGTCCTTTACGCCAAAGGTTGCGAGGTCTTTGGCGGGACGACCGAAGGAATTGCGGAAGCCGTCGAAATCGCAAAACAAGCCGAAGTTGTCGTTTTGGTTGTTGGCGACCGTTCAGGGCTGTTCGGCAAGGGAACGGTTGGTGAAGGTTGTGACCGAGTTGACTTGAAGTTGCCCGGTTATCAGGAAGAACTTGTCAAGGCTGTGGTTGAAACTGGCAAGCCTGTTGTGTTGGTGCTCATCAACGGTCGCCCCGTAACTTTTGGAGACCTCATTGACAAAATCCCGGCGATCGTTGAAGCTTGGTTCCCTGGCGAAGAAGGCGGCAATGCTGTCGCCGATGTTTTGTTCGGCGATGTCAACCCTGGCGGCAAACTCCCCATCACCTTCCCCAAAGTTGTTGGTCAAGTTCCCCTTCACTACAGCCGCGTTCCTTTCTCGCACCGCGATTACGTTGAAATGCGCAACGTCCCTCAATTCCCGTTCGGGCACGGTCTCAGCTACACGAAATTCGAATACAGCGACTTGACAATTACTCCTGAGAAGATTTCGCCGGCAGGAACAGTATCAATTTCCGTGACGGTCAAAAACGTCGGTGACAGGGAAGGCGACGAGGTTGTGCAGTTGTATGTCCGCGATGTCGTTGCAAGCCGGGTCAGACCCGTGAAGGAACTCAAAGGCTTCAAGCGGGTGACTTTGAAGCCAGGCGAGGCAAAGCGCATAACCTTCCACTTGTCCGCTGACCAATTAGCGCTCTACGACCGAGCAATGAGGTTCGTGGTTGAACCCGGAACTATTGAGGTGATGGTTGGGAGTTCCTCAGAGGACATCAGACTCACCGGCAAATTTGAAATCGTCGGCGAAGTTAGGGAAGTCCCCGGCGAAAGGGTCATGTTCACACGGGTGGAAGTTGAACCCGCCTAAATCACCCGGCGAAATTGACAACTTCGCCACAAAGCGTCGGGGTCCATCCCCGACGCTTTTGTTTTATGCCCGACACAGCGGTTACGGCGCAGAAACTATGGCAGCGCTTCCGCTACAGAAACCGAGGAGACGCCGGTGATCGCGACGAGCAAGGGCGCTGCTTCCCCGCAGACAGAGTAAAAGCGGATTTTTTGGACCGTGGTTTCACTTTCAAGGGAAACTGTCAAGGCATTGAGCGAAACGGTTCCCTTCGCAGTTCTCCACTTCCAAGCAAATAAGGCCCTCATATCCCGCAGGGGGCGGTCATCTGTCAAGGCCCGTATTTGCTGACCGTATTGGAGGGGCAGGGTGATTTTTCTGTTGCCGTCAAGTAAAATTTCGTAACCGCCGACGAGGGTGTTTTCCGATTCTGGTATGTCTGTTGCGTGGACAAAGGTGAGTTCACTTGCCGTCTCGTTCACCTCAATCAAAAACTCATCCGGAGCACCGGTCACCCAAGCGCCTTTGAGAGCGACCGCCCTCAGGTTCCCACTCTCATCCGATGCAAGCCAAAAAAGCCTTCGGTTGAGCCAACGTTTGTTTCCCGAGAGGTGCGAAGTTTGGACTCCCAAAAGTTTTGCAATTGTCAAATTCGCTGCAGGTGATAAGTCAACGACAAACCCGGCCATCGGTTGAATCGTGGGCCCGCGCCACAAAGTTTCAAAGATGCTCCACGCCGAGTAACCCCGTGAAAGGGCCGATTCTGAAGCATTCCAAAATTGCTCGGCGGCGACAACGTAAGAAGCGAACTGGTCGGGGAAATCTCGCAAAGCGTTTCGGTTATTCCCGAACCCAGTCCAGGTCGTTTGGAGCATTCCTTTTGCCCCAGCCTCTTTCGCAGCTTTGGTGAATCCAACGATGGCTTGGTGATTTTTCCAGGTCGCGCCGATGACCTCAAATCCTTCTTGCTTAAGCACTTTGATGCTCGGGTATCTCGGTGCAGGTTGATAATGCCAGTCAACGATTACGATATCGCGCGGGATCAACTTGCGAGCGAGCCAAAAGTTATGCGGCTCGCCACCATGAGCTGCGTCAAAGGCTTCGTCCGGTCGCAGCAACATGTCGCCCCACATCATCACACCAACCCCACGCCCTTTGAGGAAGTTGTAAAGCCGTTTAACATCTTCCGCGAAAAGAACGTGAGCCTGCATGCCTTGACAGCGAATGCAGGAAGCAAATCGACCGCGGCTTGTAACCTCATCGTGACCGATATGAACCCAACGAGGCTTGAAGAGTTCAAGCAATTCGTCAAGCAGGTCAAAAACGATTCGGTAAGTTTGCTCCAAGTTGGGACAGTAAAGGTAGGCAGTGGTTGGGTCTTCCGCTATCTCGGAATTCACCTTCGGCGCGCCTCCAGCCAAACTGCCAAACAAGTATTCGCAATGGCTTAGCGTTGGAAGCAATGGGATGACTTCCATGTTGTTGGCTTCTGCCTTCCTCAGCAAATCCCTGACACTTTCCTTCGACACCGACCAAGGTTGCCAGATTTCGGGGTGCCGCTCCCACTTGATGTGGTCAACTTGCATCACGATTTTGTTGAACTTCAACGGTGCGAGAACCAACTCAATCAATTTGCCGTGCAGTTCGGGCGAGTAATCATCGAGGACAACGTGAACGCCTCGGAAAGAGAAATCCGGGAAGTCCCAAACGAAGACGCCCGGAACTAAAACTGCCCCATCCTCGGTCAAGCGAACGAGTTGCTTGAGAGTTTGGACAGCCGCAAACGCACCTTCTGGGTCCGAAGCGAAGACCCAAATGCCTCGAGCGGAAGCAAGCAGCGCATAACCTTCTCTTGGCAAATCCTGATTAAGCATCGGTTCCTCCTTTGCTGCTTTTCCCCTCAACGGGCTGCTGTATGGGGCAAAAACGACACCTCGCTCCAATGGCAATTCTTCAGAGCATTTGCGGAGAATCACTCGCCTGAGCCAGCGATTTTGCAAATAAGTTTGCAAGTTTGCTGCCGCCTTGAAGAAGGAATCATCGGCGACGAAGATGAAAACTTCCCGCCCGAATCTAAAGGATTCGTTAAGCCACTTGAGCCTTTTTGGTTTTGGAACCAACGGCAGCTCCCAAAATTCACCTTGAACCAAATCAATCGGGTGAAGGATAGCAGTGCCTTTCGGTTGCTCAACCGGGAACCAGTAGGGCGGAACTCTCAACTCCAGCTGAGCGCTGAGGACCCTTGTGTCAGTTGGGTAAATGAGTTCCGCTGTTAACCCTTCAACTGCGCGCCGCCAACGAGTTTGGGCGTTAGCGCCACCGATGTTAAGCGTAACCGCACCGAAAACCGTCACTCCGGACCATTCATCCGAACTGGGTAGAACGGAAACACCGCGAAGCAAGTTAGGGTTGACCGTCGCTATTCGCCAAACATTTGAGGTCGGACCTTTAAACGAGTTTTGGGCAACCAAGTTCAGCCCGTTGATGGTTAATCCCACAAACCAAGTCCCTTCCGCTCCGCTTCCTTGGAACTTCAAGGTCGCCATCTGCCCCTGCCAATAACCTTTCGCAAACTCCAATCCCTCAGGTGGAGTCAATGTCAAAACCTTAGCCTGATGGCGGATAACGGCAATTTGGTTTCCCACAACTGAAATCCGCCAACTTCCCCAGTGCCAATCAAATTCCGAACTCGATGACCTCGCCTTCGCAAACGAATCCGAAGCGGCGAGCAAGCTCAACACCAACGCTGGTAGTTTTATCGCCGAAAAAGCCTTGAAAACTTGCTTCAAAGCGCTACCCTCCTTCCGTCGACTGAGTCCGTCAGCCAAAACTTACATCGGCGAAAGTTTCGCTCAATCTCTAAAAGTTTGTAGCAAATCGCCGTCAAAAGAATGCGCGTGCCCTCATCTCTGTCCATCATCCGAAATCCTCGCTGCAACAAGAAAGAAGAAACAGGGATGCAGTGGAGTGGCTTTTCAGCAAGTGTTGCCTTCTTTGCTCCCGTTAGTTTGACGGTTCAGCGCCTGGCGCAGAAGGGAAGCCCCGAGATTTTACCGAGGACGAAGCAGGTCGTCAGCTCCCACAACGAATTCGGTCTTCAACGCCTCTAAGCAATTGACATCATCTAACGGTCAAGACAACGTCTTCTTCGCACTGTCCGAAGTTGAAACTGCCTTGACAATCCCTTACAACGGTGCTTTGGACGAAACCGAGAAGGTCCGCTTCCCATTCTGGCGCGGGAACCGCTTTTAGCACAAACCTAAGCCAACCCTTCCACAACGAGTTTGATTAACCCCGAACTTGGGCATTTACGACATCCCGCACAAAGCAGTTATGAGGGTCAACGAAGGGAGACAGGAGCGACGGCTGTTACAACCATAATTGGCGCTCCCAGAGCGGTAGCGCCTGAAGAACCCCTAACGCTCANCACTGACTATCCTTCTTCCCCGCAACTTGCGATTCCTTAGCCTGGTTTGCGCTGTTTACGGACGCTGTGAACAGCCTGTGAAAAGTTGAGCGGGTGAGGTTTTCGCTGAGCAGAATTTCTCGTGTGCGCGCACGACTGCAAGGGCTTTTGCGACAAACTTATGTGAGGTGTAACGAGGATGAGAGAAACTGGGTTAGCAATTTGGGTGATGGCAGTTGTCGCTTTGAGCCTCGCTGACTTCTATGC
>JANZZQ010000142.1 GCA_026419315.1 Armatimonadota bacterium
AGGTAAACACTGCCCGATGTAGGCTTGTCCAAACCGCCAATCATGTTGAACAAAGTTGATTTGCCTGAACCAGAAGGTCCCATAATGGAAATGTATTCGCCACGCTTGATGTCGAGGGTGACACCCCTCAAAGCGTGGACTTCAACCTTGCCCATCAAGTAAATCTTGTGGACATCGCGAGTGCGAACGACGAATTCTGAAACTTGCTCCATCATCGGCTCAAGTTTCTTTGCCGCTTCTTGCATTCTTTCCCTCATTTCACCCGATGGCATCATCTGCTCCATTGCCACCGCCGGTCACCTCCGTGAGATTAAATTTCCGTGCGCAATGCATCTGCTGCCTGTAGTTTAGCAGCGCGAATTGCTGGAAGTATTGCCGAAATGATGGACAAAACCATGCCTGAAAGGACAGAAGCGATGAAGTAACCGAGGAAACCCCACTCACCCGTTGAACTTTTTATGCCCCAAGGGATCTTCGCCCAAAGCGAGAACCCCTCCCGAATGCCAGCCCAAACCAGCATGATCAACGCACCGACGATTGCTCCAGCCAAAGAACCAAACAGTCCCATGAGCGATGCCTCAATCAAGAACATCCGAACGATAAAACTGTCAAGAGCACCCAAGCACTTCATCGTCCCGATTTCTCTGAACCGCTCTGTCACCGACATGAGCAAAGCGCTGACAATTCCTGTAGCGCAAATCAAGAAACCCAAAAACACAGACCACTTGTATCTTGCGAGGGTAGCGGCGAAGGCTTGTGGGTCCTCTTGGGCATGTCCCGTTGCCTTCGCTGCCAAAATCATGGTGCAAACAGCCATCAGGAATGCAACGGACAAGAAAATGGTGCTGGCGGTGACCAGTGAACGGCCCAACCTAATGGTCACATACCGCCAACTGATGCGAAACGCTTCGCTCCAAGGCAGTTGGATTTGGCGTCGGATTTCCTCACGGGTCAACCCGAACGCCGTCATGTTTCCGCGGGCGCGCGTCATTCCTTGTTCGCCTCCTCCCAACGGATTAGTCCTCGTTTTTGTAGTTGGCTTAAGAACTCTGCCAGCGATGAAAACGCTTCGCGGCGCGATAGTTGATAGCGTTGCTGAAGTTCATCGGCTATGTCCGCAACCGAATGAAAACCGTCGCACAAACTCCAAACGAAACCGCCAATTTCGTCCAGTTCAATTTGGCGATAAGCGGGACGAGACGTCAACCAGCGAAGCAGTGTTCCAAGCCAATCCGAGCGACGAATTCTCACGATAACTTTTTCGTCCCTTTTTTGCCACTCAACTTGCTCCGACCAACGTGGTCTTTGTTGGCTGAACTGTCTAAACGCTTTCCCTTGCTCCATTGCCCAAACACTCCTTGAGTTTAACAAGCCATTTTCATTGTGGCAACAAACATGTCCGTTCGTCAAGCGCCGAGGGGAAATGGTTAGGGCCAACTTTTCCGCCCAAATTGCAGCGTCAAAAGCGAGTTTGAGGTGCCAAAATTTAATTGCCCGCAAATCGCTTGAGCAAAAAGGAGGTGCTCACGATATGTCAGACCGCATGTGGACAGGACCGCTTGAGAAGATTGATAACTGCCGATGGCGCGTCCCCAAAAGTTACAAGCGGGAAATGCGCGTTGACGGGATTTTATACGCAACGGAGAAAATGCTTGACCACATTAAGCGAGATATGGCTCTGGAACAACTGGCGAATGTAGCGACTTTGCCCGGAATAATCAACTACTCGCTGGCTATGCCGGACATCCACTGGGGATACGGGTTCCCAATCGGCGGCGTGGCTGCAATGGACGCTGAAACCGGAGTGATTTCACCGGGAGGTGTAGGATACGATATCAACTGCGGTGTCAGGCTGCTTCGGACTAACTTGACAATTGATGACGTCGAGCCGAAACTTCAGGAACTCATCGATGCGCTTTTCCACTTCGTCCCTGCAGGCGTTGGGTCTGAAGGAGCTTTCGTCGTTAAATCGCGAGACGAATTTGAGAAAGTGCTTACTGAAGGAGCAAAATGGGCTGTCCACAGACGACATTTCGGTGTCCCTGAAGACCTTGAGTGCATAGAGGAAAACGGTTGCATTGACGGCGCGGACCCTGATAAGGTTAGCAAGAAAGCAATCGAACGGGGTTTGCCCCAACTTGGAACTCTTGGAAGCGGCAACCATTTTTTGGAAGTTCAGGTCGTTGAGGAAATCTACAACCCAAGAATTGCGAAGGCTATGGGAATTGAGCAGGTCGGACAAATCACCGTGATGATTCACTGCGGCTCGAGGGGTTTCGGTCACCAAGTTTGCGACGATTACCTTGAAGTGATGGAACTTGCTGTCCGCAAATACGGGATTTGGTTGCCTGACAGGCAATTGGCGTGTGCTCCTTTCAAGTCTCCAGAAGGTCAAAATTATTTTGCTGCGATGAAGTGCGCTGTCAACTACGCTTTCGCTAACCGACAGTGCATCACCCACAATGTCCGTCAGGCCTTTGAGAAAGTCTTTGGCGTTTCTTGGGAGAAACTCGGTATCCAGGTCATTTACGACGTCGCCCACAACATCGCCAAGTTAGAAGAGCATGAAGTCAACGGGGAGCGCAAAAAAGTTGTGGTGCACAGGAAAGGGGCGACAAGGGCTTTCCCACCAGGTCACCCTGCTGTCCCTGAAAGATACCGAGAAGTTGGTCAACCTGTCCTTATCCCCGGAAGCATGGGGACCAACTCCTTCCTCCTTGTTGGAACAGAACGGGCAATGAGAGAGACTTTCGGAAGCACATGTCACGGTGCCGGCCGACTTATGAGCAGACACGCCGCAAAACGTTCTGCAAGCGCTGATGAAATCATACAACGCTTGAGAAGGCAAGGAATCATTGTCAAGGGAGCGACGAAGGCGACTGTTGTGGAAGAAACCCCAGAAGCATACAAGGATGTTGACGAAGTGACCAGATGCGTCCACGAGGCAGGTATTTCAGTCCGCATAGCGCGAATGCGTCCACTTGGGGTTGTGAAGGGCTAAGTTTAACGCCAAAGTGCGGGGTGCAAGGTTCAACTCAAAGGGACAAAATCGCACCCCGCACATTTAGTCTTAAACCGATTTGTTGATGCCGCTCCAAAAATGGGAGGATGAGCGTTGATGCGATGGGTGTCGGTGGTGACGGCGGTTTGGACGGTGGTGTCGCATTTGATGGGGGCAACTTATGTCGTGGATGTGAATTCCCCAAAGGCTTCTGATAACAATCCCGGAACCCATAACTTGCCCCTAAAAAGCATCAACCGAGCCGCTCAATTGGTCCAACCCGGTGACACCGTCATTGTCAAGGCGGGAATTTACCGAGAGCATGTTCGGTTGACGAGGAGCGGGAAACCCGGTGCACCGATAACTTTCGTCGCCGACCCTCCCGGTTCAGTCATAATCACGGGAGCAGACATCGTCAAGGGA
>JANZZQ010000143.1 GCA_026419315.1 Armatimonadota bacterium
ACGCTATCTCATGGGCAGGACGCTCCGATTGAATATCGGGCAAAACTTCCTTTCCAGTTCGCAATTTAGCCTCACTGAACATTCGTCATCACCCGCTCAATTATGAGCACTTTTGGGGCACTTAGGTAACCGAAAATTTGTCAATCATCAACTCTTTTTGACGGCCACGAAAATTGCGGGGACGGTGTAACGGAAGAGGTTGGCAATTTTATGGGCGCCTTCCAACCACTTTCTGGTTGGAACTTGCCTTGCCAAACCGATCCCGAGCCTCATCAAATCCCACCAATCGCTCAGCCGTTTCGGCAAGGGTGAAGGCGGGGAGTGACTCGGCATTTTCTCGGCTGCTCTCACTTCAAACCCTGAGGATTCCAGCATCGCCGCCCACTCTTGAATTGTCAAGACTTCGTATCGCCGCACTCCCAAAAATTGTCTTGTCTGTTCGCAATACTCGGAATATCGCTCGCCCTTCCATGTCAATTCAACCATGCCGAATCGCCCGTCAGGTTTCAACACTCTCGCAACCTCAATGAAGGCATCGGGCTTGGGCAGGAAGACGAATACCGACTCAGCCCACGCAACATGGAAAGTTTCATCGTGGAAGGGCAAAGCCGTTATGTCGGTGGCGAGAGCGTAACCTGTCAATTCCTTGTCCTTCAACCTTACAAGGGTGCGCGATACCAAAGGAGGGATGATGTCAACTCCGACGACTTTAACCCCGAACTTCCTTGCCGCGTATGCAAGGGTTCGCCCTGAGCCGCATCCCAAATCAACCGCTAATTCGTTGGGCTTCAAATCCAAACGAGCGAGCAATCTCTCCGTTGCAGCCCAACCGCCTGGGTGAGAAGTTATCCCCACCTGTCCTAACCACTGGAAAAAGGACATGTTGCCAGCCTCCCACGTGAACTTAAGGTTGAAGGCTCGGGTCGGGTTCAACGGCTGCGCTCAATTCCTCGTGACCTCCGAGGGCTTCCGGAACTTGAGAGTTGACAAGAAATTGAACGGCGCGGGTGTTTGGCAGGGAAGTCAGAGTATAAACGAGAGCTTGCAGCCTCAAATGTGCTACATCCGAACCTTGCCAAAATTCCGGCTTCGTGAACTCTTGACTCAAGTTCAACACCAAAATGTCTCCCTTCCGCTGAACGGAAAGCAACTTGGTTTCCGGTGGCAATGCAGGGGAAAGGTCCTTTGTTTCCGGATATTTCAGCCGTTCTAACAGCTCCTCAACGAGCCGCTTTTCCGATACAGCGCTCACAGAAATTGCCACCCTCGCCAATCTGCTCGCTTTCAAATCGGGATAGTGCAATGTTACCTGCCAGGTTTTTAAAGCCCTTTGGGATGGTTCAACAGGTTCCATGGGCTTTAGGAAAGCGTAAATTGCCAGCAAGGTCGCAATCGCTAAAACTGCGAAAGCTGCCGTCAGGATCTTAATACCCCGCTGCATGCTCACTCCCCTCGTCGCTCCAATGTCCGAAGTTCTCCGAAAAATTCCAAAATGCCCCGGCATATTGCGAGTGCGATCCGTTCGCGAAAGTCCTCGCTTCTCAGCAGTTCTTCCTCCTCCGGATGGTTCATGTAGCAAGGTTCAACAAGCACTGACGGCATGTGTGTGTGTCGGATGACGTAAAGTTGCCGCCGGCGAATTCCGTTGCCTTTGCGGCCGAGCAAGGAAAGGAGGTGACGGTAAACGCTTTCAGCGAGCAAATAACTTTGCGGCGTCCAATAGTAAACTTCTGTGCCCCACTGACCTCCCGGCTGCGGATATGAGTTCAGATGGATACTGATGAAAGCGTGAGCTTGGGCGTTGTTGGCAATTGAAACTCGGTCTGGCAGGGGGACATAAGTGTCGTCGGTGCGGGTCATCAGCACTTTATAGCCAGCCTGTTCAAGCAAACGCTTTAGCCGAAAAGCAATGTCAAGGGTCAGTTCCTTTTCAATCAATCTCGGCTTGTCCCGTCTTGCTGGGCTCATAGCACCTGGGTCTTTGCCTCCGTGCCCAGCATCTACGACTATAAGCTTAACCTGCTGTTTGGGTGGCAGTTCGATGACAACGGCTATCCCCAAATCGCCTTCAAGTTGCCAGTGGGCATTTGCGGGTTCGCGAAGTTCAACTTCAAGTTTTGTTCCGTCTTCCCCTGCATCCAAAAGCGCGTTTTTCACTAACCCGTCACTGCGGGAAACGAATTCGGGAGCAAAAATTGGTTTTGCTGGGAGAGCAACGGAAAGCCTGGTCGCTTCTTGTTTTAGTTTCAATTCGCCACCTAACCAACCCAGCAACAGGAAGACAGCCCTTCTCGGGTTGTTTTCCGTCATGAGAATTTGACCGAGCCATTGCGGTCGTTTTTCGGTTGCGTGCAAAATCAAATGCCACCTTTCGCATCCATCCTCTGTTAGTTCCCTTCCTGCCACTCCGATTGAGACGGGAGCAATTGAATCCGCGACGAACCGAACGATTAACGGGTCGTCACTGAACTGGCCAAGCCTAAAACCTGTCAGCGGATTGGCTTCCGAAAGCACTGGCAAAATCACCGAGCCTAAAGCGACACCTGTGAAGTCAGCATATGCTCGGTCCGGTTGACGCAGGACACCAGTTTTAGGAAAAGTGGGCAGCGGGTAGCCGAAAGTGAAGGAGACCAACCAGCCATATTCGGTTTGCGAAACATTTACGCTCTTCAAAGGGGATGCAAGTTTCACGACCTTCCTATCTGGGTTAATAATCGCCGTCAATCCGAGGGTGCGTGCCAGGCTAATGAGGGGGAGCAGGAAGACCTCGTCTTGCTGACGCAAAGGTGTCACTTCAACACTGCGACCATTGAGGGTTAAATTGTTTGCTCCCTTTGACCAAAAGAACCTGAAGCGGTTGGGCATCTCAAACTCTATCCCATCGCTCTTTACAGTCCAACGAAGTTTCAATGCCGAAACCCAATCCCCTAAAGGGGCGAAAGGTTCTCCCGCATCCCAGAAGACAGGAAAATTGGCGAAAGTTTCCCCAAGCACCACCAACCTTGTTGGAGTTTGGGCGATTAAGGCATTTGCAAAGGTGACCATCAAGGCTATTGAAGCCTTGACCAAAAGACGCATGACTTTCCCCTCCGTGACCCTAATGCGCTTTCAAAAATTGGCACAAGGACAAAGGGAAAGCAAGGGTGAAAGACAAGGTGAGGCAATAGCGCGGGAGAAGCAAAACCGGTTTTACGTAAAAGAGGCTACCGGTAAGCGTTGCGTTGTCGACCGAGGTAACCTTGCGAAACCCTGCGTATGAAGTCAATGAGGTATTGCAACTCGTTGCTCTTTGGCAACTCGGTTTCAATTCGTTCCAGCGCTTGTTTCGTGTTCAAGTTGGCTCGGTAAAGCAACCGATACGCCTCATGCAAGGTTTCCCTCACTTCTGAAGGGATAACTGCCCTCCTCAGTCCCACAA
>JANZZQ010000144.1 GCA_026419315.1 Armatimonadota bacterium
GTTAGGGAGCGAGCAAGCGACATCCACATTGAGCCATTAGAGCGGGAACTAAGAGTTCGCTACCGAATTGACGGGGTTTTGCATGAGGTTCCGGCACCGGCAAAGCGTTTGCACCCAGCGATTGTCAGCCGCATAAAAATCATGGCTAACTTGGACATAACCGAACGGCGCAAACCCCAAGACGGTCGCATCAAAGTTCGCATTTTAGGTCGCGAAGTTGACATCCGAGTTTCAATCATCCCGACAATTTTCGGGGAAAGCGTCGTGATGCGCTTGCTTGACAAATCAGCGATGCAATTCACCTTGACCGATTTGGGGATGCTTGAAGACGACTTGCAAAAGTTCGAACAACTTATCCGCATCCCTTACGGCATCATCTTGGCAACTGGACCAACTGGGAGCGGAAAAACGACGACTTTGCACGCTGCCCTCAAACGCATCTACTCGCCAGAGCGTAAAATCATCACCATTGAAGACCCAGTTGAGTATCAGTTGGAGGGCGTGACCCAAATTCAAGTGAATCCAGCCGTCGGCTTGACCTTTGCCGCGGGCTTAAGGTCAATTTTGCGTCACGACCCAGATGTCATCATGGTGGGCGAAATCCGAGACCACGAAACCGCCGAAATCGCCATCCACTCAGCACTCACAGGTCACTTGGTCTTCAGCACCCTTCACACAAACGATGCTCCCGGCGCAGTCACCCGCTTGATTGAGATGGGGATTGAGCCTTTCTTGGTCGCTTCGTCAATTGAAGGGGTTTTGGCTCAAAGGTTGGTCAGAAAGATTTGCCCACGGTGCAAGGAACCTTACCGACCATCCGACGCCGTTTGGGAGTATCTCGTTGATCAAGGTTTTGTCAAGGATGGTGAACCACAAATTTGGCGAGGAAGGGGTTGCCAGGATTGTCGGTTCACTGGCTACAGTGGGAGAACGGGGATTTTTGAAGTGCTCGTCATAGACGACGATTTGAGGGATTTGGTTTTGCGCAAAGCATCGTCCCATGAAATCAGGCAACTGGCGATGGAGAAAGGGATGAGAACCCTTTACCAAGATGGCATGCTGAAAGTCGCGTTGGGCATCACGACCGTTGAAGAAGTTGAGCGGGTAACCCACGCCTCGGAAGCAAGTTGAAAGGAGCTGACCTTGCAGCGTCGAATTCCCGTTCGGCAAGAACCAAGCCCTCCAGAGAGGACGAAATTCTTCCGCCGGGAAGGGACCTGCCCTTTTGGGCTTGGCTTGTTTTGGAGGATGGGGGTGCAAAGCGATGTTTCCTGCAACCCAACAACAACCAACAATTGCAACCCAACCACCACGGCGCAGGTTGCGCCGATGGGTAAGCTTCCAAGACTTGACAATCATGACAAGGCAGCTTGCAAGTTTGATTGGCGGCGGGCTAACTTTGATGCAGTCAATTGAGGCGCTGATTGAACACACCGAGAACGAAACCCTTGTGGCGGCTCTGAGACAAATTCGCGAGGAGTTGAGAAGCGGTGGAACTTTCGCTGAAGCCCTTGAAAAGCATCCCCGGCTGTTTTCGCCCCTTTATGTCAGCATAGTGAGGGCTGGTGAAGCCAGCGGGGAATTGCCAAGGGTTCTCAACTGGCTCGCTGATTACATGGAGCGGGAGCAAAACCGAAGGACTCAAATTCGCTCCGCCCTCGCCTACCCTATCCTGCTGACAATTGTGATGATTGCCGCTTTGACTTTTTTGCTCGTCTTCCTTGTCCCCCGATACGCAGCCCTGTTCGCCGAAATGGGACAAGCGTTGCCTTTGCCCACTCAAATCTTGCTTTCCGTTTCGAGTTTCATTGTCAAGTGGTGGTGGGCAATTGCTTTGAGCGTCGCAGCGCTCGTTTATGCCTACCGCCTTGTCCGAAGAACACCGAAAGGAAAGTTGGTCACCGACGCCTGGAAGTTGAAATTGCCTTTGTTCGGCAAATTACACTTGAAGGCTGCCATCGGGCGGTTAGCGAGGGCTCTTTCAGTGTTGCTTATGGGTGGAGTGCCTGTGCTTGAGGCATTGGAGGTTGCGAGAGATGTGATTGGGAATGAAGTTTTGGCTCACGCTTTGGACGAAGTCAGGCAAAGGGTCCGTGAAGGAGAAAGGGTCGCAGACCACCTGCGCAGAAGTGGCGTGTTCCCACCTCTTTTCACCAGGCTTGTCGCTGTCGGCGAAGAAGCGGGAAATTTGCCTCAGTCATTGACAACGGTCGCTGACACCCTTGACCTTGAAGTTGACAGCAGTTTGAAAGCGCTTGTTTCGCTCCTTGAACCCGCTCTCATTTTGGTGCTCGGTTTAGTTGTCGGTTTCGTCATCATTTCACTGCTGATGGCGGTGTTCCAATTGAACACGCTCGTTCGTTAATTGGCTGCTTGACACAATTTCGGCGCGGCGAATTCCCGTTGGCGATTGCGGGGGTGGTAAATAAGCGACACCCTTCGCTCCAACGAATGCGTCCAAATTTTTGGCAAACGAACAACGGAGGTGCAGAAAAAAATGCGACTCAAACGAAAACGCAGGAAAGGCTTGACACTTGTTGAGTTGGTCGTGGTGATGGTGATTTTGGTGCTTCTCGCTTCAATTGCCACCACTGTCGTCATCAGGCGAATTGAAGACGGCAGGAGAACCAAAGCCATCATGGACATCAAAGCGCTGGAAAACGCACTTGACCATTACAAACTTGACACTGGCTCTTACCCGACAACCGAGCAAGGGCTGGAGGCGCTAATTTCGCCGCCGGCAGGCGTTAGGGGCTGGAACGGTCCTTATCTCAAGCAACGACAAGTGCCCGTTGACCCTTGGGGCAACCCTTACATTTACGAAAGCGACGGTGAGGAGTTTGTGCTATTCTCCGCAGGCAAGGACGGACAACCGAGCACAGAAGACGATGTTGTGGCGGAGTGAGCGTTTCAACTCACTCGCACGCTTGCACGCTCGCACACTCTCACGCTCACACGCCCACAATCATTCACGCTTGCACGCTCGCACACTTGCACGAGCAAACGGCTTGACTTTAATTGAGTTGGTTGTGGTCATGACACTTTTGGTTTTGCTCGCTTTCGTCGCCGCCCCTTCTTTCGTTTCGGTGACCAAAAGTTCGCAAGTTCGGACGGCAGCGCAGCAAGTTGTTGCGGTCTTGAGATATGCCCGCGCAAAAGCCTTATCGCTCGGTCGTCCCGTGCTCGTTTCTCTTGACCGAGAACAAAACACTGTAAGCGTCTTATTGCCTGTTGAAATCGTGGAGCGCCGTTTAACAACCAGTCCCCAGTCCCAAGTCCCCAGTTCCCAAATAGAACTGACCGGCGAAGATTGGTGGAAACTTTCGGGCGAAAGATTGGAAACCCTTGACCCAGAACAATTCGCCGTTGACCCGTCTTCAATGGGACGGGAG
>JANZZQ010000145.1 GCA_026419315.1 Armatimonadota bacterium
GAGATACCAACCGCCGGAGCGGCGACAAACATCGCTCAATTGCTGGCAAAACTCTATCAACCGACGCTGATACTCACGCATAACCCCCAATGTGGCGGTGATTTCAACTGCGTTTTCGGTCTCACAATCTACCAACCTCAGGTCACCTTCAAGAGAAGGCTTTAGCTCGGCATCAGAAAGGATTTGTAGAAGCAAAATTTCGTGACCGCGATGAGCAACTTGATGGAGAGCTGGTGGGAAATTTTCATCGAGCCCGTCAGTGAGCAAAATAGCGAGCCCTTTAGGGAGATCGGAATGAGCAAACTTTTGGACCCCTTCAGCCAATCCCCTGCCTTCAGGTTTCAGACCTTCGAGCCAACGCAACAGATTTGAGAACATCCCTTTTCCCCTCAACGGAACAGTCTTGACATCGCTTTGAGGTAATGCGACTGTAAAGAGAGCATCGCCCCCGCACAAAGCAATGTATCCCAACGCAGCAGCCAATTGAATTGCAAGTTGCCACTTTGTTGGGTTGCCAAATTGCATTGAGATTGAGGTGTCCAAAAGCAAGTAAACAGGCAATTCGGTTTCATCTCGGTAAGTTTTAACGACAGGTCTGTCAAGTCTGGCAAGGATTTTCCAGTCGAGGTGACGGGTATCGTCACCGATAGCGTAAGGTCGGAAATCGGAAAATTCGATGGAAATTCCCCTCCGCTTGGAAAGGCGTTCGCCCCTCAGTGTTCCAGTATGAATTCGTCTCGGCTTGAATCTCAGCCTTTCCAGTCTCGTAAGCAACTGAGCATCTAACATAAGCAACCTTCCTTTCGCCGCACCTACTGGTTCGTTTCGGTGTCCCTTACGGCTGTATCAAATTTGCACCTTTGGGGACACATTGACAATACTGGTTCGCAAAATATAAAGGAAACCAACCTGAACTTGGAAGGGAGTGAAACTGTCAAGGAGTGAGCAAAGGAAGCCAGAAAAGACTTTTTGGTGCCGGGGGCGGGACTTGAACCCGCACGGGCTTTAACCCACCAGATTTTAAGTCTGGCGCGTCTGCCATTTCCGCCACCCCGGCACCTTTCCTGTAAAGCAATTTTGTCGTGCTTTGTTCCCATGTCAAGGTTAAAGGTTTCAGCAAAACAACGGACGAAAAGATAATGCCCGAAGTTGAAAGTGAAGTGGTGAGTGAAAAGTAGAGCGGGTCGCTAAGCACTGCACCCATTCGGATTTGAACGCCACCTCGCTATCGGTTCGTGTCCAACTGCAAACCGGGTTGGAAGTTCGCAGAAAATTGTAGGGTGGCAAAATATGGATGGCACTGAGATTTAAAGGCACGGAGGTGAAGGGGAATGCCTCCCTTGCCATCGCTTTGGGACGATGCTAAAGCGTCGCAATTCAAAACTGATCTTGAGTTGTTGGTTTATCGCTCGAACTTGCTGGGGGCAGAACCAGCAATTATCAACTGGCGAGGCGGCAACACGAGCAGCAAGACCGTTGAACGAGACCATCTTGGACGGGAAGTGAGAGTCCTTTGGGTCAAAGGAAGCGGTTCAGACTTAGCCACTTGCACTCCCAAAGATTTCGCTGGGCTTAAGCTTGACGAAATTTTGCCTCTGGAAAACAGAGAGAACCTCTCCGACGAAGAGATGGTGGAATTTTTGTCCTATTGCGTTTTTAAGCCTGGGGGCCCACGACAATCTGTTGAGACCTTAATGCACGCTTTCATCCCTTATCCCCATGTTGACCACACCCACCCCGACGCCATCTTGGCATTTGGCAATGCTGCTAATGGTGAAGAATTAGCGAAGCGTGTGTTTGGTGACCGAATCATATGGGTCCCCTATGTTCGTCCAGGTTTCCCGCTCGCTAAAATGGTCGCTCAAATGCTGAGGGAGAACCCTAAGGCTGAAGCAGCGATTTTGCAAAAGCACGGACTTGTGGTCTGGGGTGAAGACCATAAAGAAACATACCATGCCACGCTCCGGTTCGTCAATCAAGCACAAGAAGCAGTTGATGAGGCATTGAAAGGCAAAAGGGTTTTCGGTGGCTTGAAAGTTCAACCCCTTGACAAATCAAAGCGAGAGCAAATCATGGTGAGGTTGCTGCCTGTTCTAAGAGGCGCGGTGAGCAAACGAAAACGTGTCATCCTGCACTACGATGACAGTGACAGGGTGCTTGAATTCGTCAGTTCCGACGAAGCGCCAAAAGTCAGCATGGTTGGTTCAGCCTGCCCCGACCACCTCGTTCACACGAAGCACTACCCGCTTTGGATTGAGTTTCAACCTGATGGCGAAGACCTGACGGAAGTGAAGAAACAAATTCGCGAAAGAAGTGATCAGTATGCCCGCCGCTACGAGGAGTATTACCGAACGAACGCCGAACGGGCGGGGACGACCGAAGCGATGATGGACCCTTATCAGCGCATCACTTTGATTCCCGCTTTGGGCTTGGTTGCAACTGGCAAAGACAAGTTCACCGCGAGAATGTCGGCTGAAATTTTTCACCGTGCAATTGAGGTCATGAAGGGAGCATCAGCCCTTGACACTTACACCTCTCTTTCTGACTCAGAAGCCTTTGCGGTTGAATACTGGCCCCTTGAACTTTACAAGCTTAAACTTGCCCCACCCGAGCGCGAACTCGCGCGCCGCATCGCTGTTGTGACTGGCGGGGCAGGAGGAATTGGCAGCGCCATCGCTGAACGATTGGCGGAAGAAGGCGCCCATGTCGTGGTTGCTGACCTTGACGAAAAGGGAGCAAAAGAAGTTGCCGATAAACTCGTCGCCAAATTCGGTGAAGGGCGAGCTTTCGGCATCGGCGTTGATGTGACTGATGAAGCTAGCGTGCAAGAACTGTTCAAGCAGACTGTTCTGACTTACGGTGGACTTGACATTCTCGTTTGCAGTGTAGGAATTGCGTTGGCAAAACCGATCGAACAGACCACGATTTCTGATTGGAAGCGGTTGATGGACATCCTTGCCCTCGGTTACTTCCTACCCGCCCGAGAAGCATTCCGAATCATGAAGGAGCAAGGGATAGGTGGTGCAATTGTTTTCATCACCAGCAAGAACGCACTTGTAGCAAGCAAAGGCGCGGCAGTTTACAACGCAGCGAAGGCAGCAGAAGCTCACCTCGCCCGCTCATTGGCAGAAGAAGGAGGTTCTTACGGAATTCGCGTCAACTGCGTTGCCCCCGATGCCGTCCTTGAGGGCAGCCGAATTTGGTCATCAGAGTGGAGGCAACAAAGGGCAAAAGAATACGGAATTGAACCCGAACAACTTGAAGAGTTCTACCGCCAAAGGACAGTGCTCAAAGTCAATGTTTACCCGCGAGATGTAGCTGAGGCGGTTTTGTGGCTCGTCTCCGAC
>JANZZQ010000146.1 GCA_026419315.1 Armatimonadota bacterium
TTTGGGTTGTGGTGGCTTCGGTGCGGTTTACAAAGCCACTGCTTTAATGACTGGACAGTTCGTCGCCGTTAAGGAAAACCGCCAATACCGAACTTTCGCCAGGTTCGCACAAGAAGCAAGTTTGCTTATGCCATTAAATCACAGGCATATCCCCCGCGTCCACGAGACTTTCCTCGACACAGTGACAGGAAAAGCCTACCTCGTTATGGACTATGTTGAGGGCGAAACTTTAGAGGCTTTTGTCAAGCGGAAGGGAAAACTCAGTTGGGAAGAAGCAAAGCCGATATTTGCCACGCTTGTAGACGCTGTCGCTTACTTGCATGAGCATAAGGTTGTCCATCGCGACATAAAGCCCGCAAACATAATCATCGTTGCACCCCCTAACAGCCAGATTTCTGTCCCGGACCTTTCATCGCTGAGGCGCCACGCTTTTGCCAACCGCTTTCACCAAGGCAAAAAATTGTTCCAGGAATTTGTCAAGGGGACTTCATCTGGGGACGGGTTTGTCACTTTGCAATGTAGCCCGAACCGTTTGGCGGGTGTCTGGTTAAATGGAACTTCGGAACAGAAGTGGCACCTTTGGGTTAGGCTGAGTGGCTCAAAAATTGAAGGATGGCGATGCGAATGTCCCGAAGGGCAAGACAGGAGGTTGTGCGCTCACCTGTTGGCTTTGATGGCTCTTTATCGCGAAAGCCCATCCGCTTTCACTTTTACCCCTGACTCACCCTTACCTCCAGTTGCTTTGGTGGATTTCGGAGTAGCGAAATCTTTGGAACCTGTTAACTCTTCCCGTCCCCATTCAAGTTCCGCGGTCGCTTGGACAGATGGCTTTTCCCCGCCCGAACAATACTTGAGCGGAACAAGAGCGGACCCGAGGGTTGACCAATATTCGTTGGCCGCAACTTTGCTGTTCGCCTTGACCGGTGAGATACCGATGGACGCCTTAACCCGATTGGAATGCGCCTGTAAGGGAGAACCCACTCTCCCCCCAAAACCGCCGGAAGTCCCCAAACCCGTTTGGTTGGCAATCGCCCGCGCTTTAAGCCTTGACCCCAAACAGCGTTTTTTGAGCGTTCGCGATTTCTGGCAAGCAGCGTGCGAACAGGAAGCCAAAAGCCTTGCAATTCCCAAAGCCAAGGCATCTGTCAAAGAGCCCTTAAAGTCACTTGTGTCCCAATTGCGCCATCGGGTCCCTTTCCTCTTACCATCCTACTCCCTTCCAGGTCACACGGATACTGTATCCGCTGTCACTTTTTCGCCGGACTCTCTGATGTTAGCCTCGGGCGGTTTTGACCGAACGGTGCGTTTGTGGGATTTACGCAGTCTCAAAGAATTGCGAGTTTTCAGAGGGCATAACGAGTCTGTCCTCGCCGTCGTCTTTTCCGAAGATGGGAAACGACTTGGCTCAGCGAGTGCGGATAGGACGGTGAGGTTGTGGTATCTTGACGAGGAAAACGCTGTCGTTATTTTGCACGGTCACAACGAATCCGTCTTGACAATTGCTAACTCGCCATGTGGGAAATTTTTCGCTACCGGTAGCGCTGACGGGATCGTGAGGCTATTTAGGTGGAGGGACGGACAACTCGTCTGGAAATCAGAACCTTTCGGTGTTTTCGTTAATGCTGTGGACTTCTCGCCCGACGGGAAGTTGCTGGCTTTCGGTTGCGCTGACGGGGCTGTCGGTTTCCTTTCAACCCACGACGGGCGACAAGTTAAGCGGCTGTGCGAAACAGGATTGTCAATCACGACCCTTTCCTTCTCCCCCGACGGGCTCTACTTGGCGGTTGGCGGCGAAGGGTTTGGTGTCCAATTGTGGTATTTGCCTGAAGAAAGAGTCGAACAAACCATAAACCCAAGACCGTCAAGGTCGCAAGGCTGGGTCAATGCTCTCGCTTTTTCACCCGACGGTCAACTTATCGCAACTGCAGGCATGGAGGAAGTTGTTAGGGTGTGGAAGGTTGCTGACGGCAAACTTTTGCGAACTTTGAAAGGTCACAAGGGATGGGTCACAACCGTTGCATTTTCCCTTGATGGGAAGTGGATTGCTTCCGGAAGCAGCGATAAGACAATTCGGTTGTGGCAACTGGCATAAGTTGAGACCGAATTTCACCTGCCCCTTTGTCAGCAAGAAACCCCGATACAACTGACTGCCAACAAAGACATATTTTTGAACGGAGGTGTTGGGACGATGCATGAGTGGACTTATGAGGAACTGATGCGAGAGTTGGCGAAACCAGCGAACACGAAGATTGTTTTGGTAGTGCTTGATGGGCTTGGTGGGTTGCCTGTCCCAGAACTTGGTGGAAAGACAGAACTTGAAGCGGCTAACACCCCAAACTTGGATGAACTTGCAAAGCGTTCAATGCTCGGCTTGATTGACCCTGTGTTTCCCGGGATTTCGCCGGGAAGCAGTGCAGGTCACTTTGCTTTGTTCGGCTATGACCCTCTACGCTACTATGTCGGTCGAGGCGTTTTGGAAGCGCTGGGTATTGGCTTCCCCCTTCAGGAAGGAGATGTTGCAGTTCGGGCGAATTTTGCGACCGCTCGTTACGAGGGTGACCAACCGATCATCGTTGACCGAAGGGCTGGGCGACCTTCAACGGAAGAGACGAAGCGGCTTTGCGCAAAACTCCGCGAGGCTATCCCGGAGATTGATGGGGTGAAGGTTCTCATAGAACCTGTCAAGGAACACCGCTTTGTCGTCGTTTTCAGGGGTGAAGGGCTTGGTGACGGTGTCCGAGACACGGACCCTCAGTTGACCGAGAAACCACCTTTGCCGCCTCAACCTGATCCCGACACTCCGGAAAACCGTAGGACAGCGGAAATCGCGGCAAAGTTGATTGACCAAATTGCAGAGGTGCTTAGCGACGAACCCAAAGCCAACTATGCCTTGCTGCGAGGCTTTGCGAAGCGCCCAACATGGGTTTCCTTCGGGGAACTTTACAAACTCAATGCCTGTTGCATTGCCGTCTATCCGATGTATCGCGGTCTTGCCCAACTTGTCGGGATGAAGGTTTTGGATTTTGAAGGCGATAAAATCGCCGACGAAATCGCAACCCTCAAAGCGGTTTGGAACGATTACGATTTCTTCTTCGTCCACATCAAACCCACGGATTCTCGCGGCGAGGACGGAAACTGGCAGGGCAAAGTTGCTGTGATTGAGGAATTTGACAAAAACCTGCCGGACATCTTGTCCCTCAATCCCGATGTCCTTGCCATAACCGGTGACCATTCAACGCCTTCGGTCTATCGCGCTCACAGTTGGCATCCAGTCCCCGTTTTGCTTCACTCCCGCTGGGGCATACCCGACC
>JANZZQ010000147.1 GCA_026419315.1 Armatimonadota bacterium
GTTCGCGACTTACTTCTGGGAGTGCCCACCCTTGACATTGATGTCGTCGTTGAAGGCAACGGCATCGCTTTCTCAAAGGAACTCGCTCAACTTTGGGGAACGGGCTTGACAATCCACGAACGGTTTTTGACAGCAACTTTGCACTGGGCTCAACATCCCGAACCTCCATTTGCACGCCCATACGCTCACACGCTTGCGCGCTTAGACATCGCCACCGCTCGCAAAGAGCGTTACCCGCAACCTGCGGTTTTGCCCGAAGTTGAGCCGGCAACTATCCTTGACGATTTGTGGAGGCGGGATTTTTCCATCAACGCGATGGCTATCTGCCTTTCGCCCGACAGGTTCGGCGAACTCATTGACCCAACGAATGGAAACGAGGACTTGAAACGAGGGATAATCAGGGTTCTGCACGAAAAAAGTTTCGTTGACGACCCAACGAGAATCTTCCGAGCGGTCAGGTATGAGCAAAGGTTCGGCTTTGCGATTGAGCGGGAAACTTTGAAACTGATTTGTCAAGCCCGTGATGAAAGCCTGTTGACGAAACTATCTCGCGACCGAATTAAGCACGAACTCTGGAGGATTCTACAAGAGCAGGATCCCATCAAGCCGATGAGGCGGCTGAAACGATTGGGGATTTTGACGGTCGTTGCGCCAGAGCTCAAAGTGGTAGCAAGGCGGCTCGAGTGGATGGGAAAGGTGAAGGATTGGCTTCTTTGGTTCTCGGAAAGTTTCCCCGACAAACTTCTGGAGCGGGAATGGGCTTTGCTGTTGCCCTTGTTGCCCGACGAAAATTCAATTGCATCTTTTTGTCAACGCTACCAACTAAGCGAGCGGGAGAAAGAGAGCGGCATCGCTTTGCTGAAAGCGAAAAAACGACGAACGCCCAAGCTACCAAGTAAATGGGTTCGTTGGTTAAATCCTTTGCCTTTAGAAGCAGTGCTGGCGCTTGCAGGGATGAGGGCAACCGTGGAAAACCCAAACTGGCAAAGCTACTTTCTGGAGTGGCGTTGGGCTCGTCCTGACATAACTGGCGATGACTTGAAGGCTCTCGGGGTTTCAGGGCACGCTATAGGGGTTGGTTTGCAAGCAGCATTGGCAGCAAAACTTGACAAAAATTTAGGCTATGAGGAGCAGTTGAAAATTGCGTTGAGGAGGGCGAATCGGGTTCAAAAGTGAGGGGTCTCGTGGTCGTTGACATCCATTGTCACGTTGGAACTGCTGAGAGGTTGCAAGCCCTTTGGGCGACCTGAAGGCTTGATTAGGTTTTTTTTTTGAAGCGCGCGGAAGGGGTTGGTATTGACAAAACCGTTGCGTTCGCGACAACGAGCGACGATTGAAACCGGTCGGACACCGAAGTTGAGGAAATTGTTGCCTGGGCTGCTCCGAGAAGTTGACAAGTTTTGCAAGTTCACCCCGAACGAGACAAGGGTAGGATTGAACACTTTTTGCGGCGAACCATTGAAGACTTCAGGTTTCGTAACATCAAAGTTCGCGGCGGCAAAGCGACGCCGGCGAAGGAAGTTTGTGAGGTTAAGAAAACTCTGAACTTGCCGATTCTGGTTGACTTCGCGGGGTGTGTCGAGGTTTTTCTTTTGCTTGCGACCGAGTTTCGCAGGGGGACTTCGCCGTCACACACCTTTGGGTCCATTTGCTAAAGATTGGCGTGTCTTTCAGGTTATGCCCTTTATGCTCACCATTTTTTGACTAACTTGGTCGGGGCTGTTCGGGTTACAGGTGCGGATAAAATTTTGTTTGGCTCCGACAAACCGTTGCCTCGCCTTGGGTTGGAACTGCTCAAAATTCGGCTGTTAAAATTGACGCTGGCAGACGAGGCGATGATTTTGGGGCGGAAATTCACAGAGATTGCCGGGGCTTTAGAAAATCGGCGAAACTATCCCGATTAGCTGTGCGATGGCAAACTTTTGCCGGTGAAGTTTGTGAGGTGACGAAAGATGTTCGGACTTGACGATTTGCTCAGGTTAGCAATATGGTTGCCAGTTTTCGTTTTGGCGGTAAGCGTTCACGAGGCGGCTCATGCTTGGGCTGCTTGGAAGTTAGGCGACCCAACTGGGGTCATTCAGGGCAGGCTCACCCTTAACCCCAAAGCCCACTTTGACCCATTTGGGACAATCATGTTCATCATCTCGGTATTGACAGGGTTTGGTTTCGGTTGGGCAAAGCCCGTTCCCGTTAACCCCCACAACTTGCGCAATCCTGATAGGGATGGAGCACTCATTGCTTTCGCTGGACCTGCCTCCAATGTCCTTCAAGCCTTTTTCTGGACGGTGGTGCTCGCGTTTTTTGCGTCGCTGTTCGGGCTTTTCCCGGGGTCATTTCGCTACGGGTTGGAACCAATCTTTAGTTTCCTCTCCCAGATTTGTTTTGCTGGAGTTTTCGTCAATTTGGGGCTGGCTACCTTCAACTTGCTCCCATTTCCACCTCTTGACGGCAGCAGAATTTTGAGGCTGTTCTTGCCAGACCACCTTCGATGGCGATATGACACCTTGGAAATGACCGGGCTTGGGTTCATTTTGCTCTTGATTCTGCTTTGGACAGGTCTGCTGTCTTTCATTTGGATACCAACGCGCCTTCTCGGGGAGTGGCTCATCAGTTTGGCGATGTGAACTTCAGGGTAGGGGAGAGCTGGGATGGATCGTTGGAGCGAGAATTTGCGCTGATGAAGAAGACTTGACGACTCCGGCACGGGCAAGGCATTTCGCTGAAAAACTGAAACGGCGAAACACGGCGATAAGGGCGAAAGAGAGTTGGGTCACTCGTTTCTGTCAACTCAAAAGCTTGCGTTAACTTTTAGTGGCGAAAGGCGTCGTTCGCTGCGGCGAAAGGGTCGAAACACGGGAAAAAGTCATGGGAAAGCAGAACAAAACGAAGAAACGCAAAAACCCTCAACCTGCAACCCTCAACGATGGAACGAGGTGACGAAAGAATGGCTCAAAAGAAAGGTCGCATCTTGTCGGGAATGAGACCGACAGGGAAGCTTCACTTGGGCAACCTTGAAGGTGCGTTGAGGCAATGGGTCGCATTGCAAGACGATTACGAGTGCTTTTTTGAAATCGCCGATTGGCACGCATTGACAACTGCTTGGGAAGACACAAGCCAGTTGAGAGATTTTGTCCGGGAGTTGGCAATAGATTGGCTCAGTGCAGGAATTGACCCGAACAAAAGCGTCATTTTCGTTCAATCTTGGGTTCCCGAGCACGCCGAGTTGCATCTGCTTTTTTCCATGTTTGTGCCCGTTTCTTGGCTTGAGTTGAACCCTACATATAAGG
>JANZZQ010000148.1 GCA_026419315.1 Armatimonadota bacterium
GAAAAAGGAAAACGAGATGCTATAATTGCGGTCAGGAAACGAGGTGGGGCGAAATGTAGCGTCGGCTTTCAGCCGACGCAAAAAACAAAATCGTCGGGTTGAACCCCGACGCTACAAGTTACGATGCGATAAAGGCGCGTTCCTAAGACCAAAAGGGGTGAAAACAAATGCCTGTTGCTGAGCATAGGAAACTGAAAGTCAGGGAAGCACAGCAAACGCCGATCGCTCAAGTTCTCCAGAGGTTCGTCCGCGAGGGTGAACTGTATCGTCGGCTCGAAGATGACAAGTCGCAAATCGCTCGCGAAGCGGGCGTGCCCGAAGAATTGTTTGCCAACCGAGTTGAATGTTTCGCTTGCGGGCACAGGTGCATCATCTTTGACGGTTTGCCCGGTGTTTGCCGAGTCAGGTTCAACGAAGGCGGGAAGTTGTATGTTCCTTGGGGATATGTCGGTGCGCTCAATGTTGACCCAATTGAGAAAAAGCCCTTCTTCCACGCCTACCCAGGGGCGAGGGCTTTAAGTTTCGGGATGCTCGGTTGCGACCTTCGTTGCCCTTATTGCCAAAACTGGCAGATAAGCCAAGTGATGAAAGACTCAATTTCAACGATGCTTGCCGACTTCACTCCCATCACTCCAGAAGAATTTGTCAAGTTGGCTTTGCGATACAAGGCAAAAGTCATGACGAGCACTTACAACGAGCCACTCATCACCAGCGAGTGGGCAGTGGCTCTTTTCCGCGAGGGCAAAAAATACGGTTTGGTCGGAAGCTATGTCTCCAACGGGAACGCAACGCCTGAGGTTTTGGATTACATCCGGCCATTTGTTGACCTTTTCAAGATCGATTTGAAATCCATGAGCGAGAAAAACTACCGGACATTGGGAGGAAAACTTCAGCCCGTACTCGACACGATCCGTTGGGCGTGGGAACGAGGTTTTTGGGTTGAGGTTGTGACTTTGGTTGTCCCCAACTTCAACGACAGCGAAGAAGAGTTACGAGATGCTGCCCGTTATATTGCTTCCGTTTCGCCGGACATACCTTGGCATGTGACCGCTTTCCATCCCGATTACCTGATGACCGACAGAAACTCAACTCCTGTCAAGAAATTGATTCGAGCTGCGGAAATCGGTTACGAGGAGGGCTTGAAGTTCGTTTACGCCGGCAACTTGCCGGGCATGGTAGGACGCTACGAGAACACCTATTGCCCCAAGTGCCGCCAGTTGCTCATTGAGCGTTACGGCTTCCAAGTTCGCCGCTACCGAATCACCAACGGCAAGTGCCCAGATTGTGGCGAACCAATTCCGGGGGTTTGGTGGAAGGATGAAGAAGTGCCGCCTTATTTGAGACGGTGAGGGAATCGTGCTTGACAATTAACAGTTTGTTCGAAAAAACCAATCAGGGGCTGAACCAAAACTACCTTTTCACTGTGGCTTTGCGCTTCTGGAAGGCGGCGATGATGGCGGGTTTAGTGGTTGGGATGAGGGTTATCTTTTCTCTGCCATCTTCGTCCTCTTCAATTGTGACCCAAAACAGTTCATCGCTTCGGTCGATGATGAGGATTCCGTCAAGGTGGTCGATTTCGTGTTGGAAGATTCGGGCGAGCCAACCTTCAGGTTCAAGGACGACTGTTTTCCCGTTTCTGTCAAGCCCGCGAACCCGTATCTTCAGGTGCCTGTTGACATCCGCTTGAACTCGCGGTATTGACAGGCATCCTTCAGTGCCGGTGACCATTTCATCGCTTTGCCATTCAATCGTTGGGTTTATGATCGCGTACCTTTCGCCTTCCCACCGGGCAACAACCACTCGCTTTGGGACGGCAATTTGAGGTGCGGCTAAGCCCACACCTTCGTTTTCTTCCATCGTCTCAAACATGTCGTCGATGAGTTGCTGTTCCGCTTTCGTGATTTTGCCGACGGGGTGAGCCTTCTGGCGCAAAATTGGATTGCCAAGGGTTACGATTTTGCGAACTGCCATTTTCCATCACCGCCAAAATTTTGACATGAAGGCAAACTGCAAAGTTACAAAGGGATGGTGAGAGATGAGGGTTGTGTTTTTGGGGACACCGGAATTTGCCGTCCCGTCGCTGCAAGCGGTCTTAAATTCGGGACATGAAATTGCCCTCGTTGTCACTCAACCTGATAAACCCGCAGGTCGCGGCTTAAAACTGAAACCGCCGCCAGTTAAAGTCGCGGCGCAGCAACTGGGCTTGACGGTCTTCCAACCTGAGAGGTTGAACGAGCCCGAAAGCCTGAAGGTCATTGCCGAGGCGCGCCCAGATGTTCTGGTCGTTGTCGCTTACGGGCGAGTTTTGAAGGAACAATGCCTTGCCATACCGCCTAAAGGTTGCATCAATGTTCACCCTTCCCTTTTGCCCAAATACCGTGGCCCAGCGCCCATTCAACATGCGATTTTGAACGGTGACGAAGTTACCGGTGTCACAACGATGTTCATGGATGTCGGGGTGGACACCGGGGACATTATCCTTCAACGCGAAGTTCCAATCTCACCCAACGATACCGCTGGAACACTGAGCGAAAAGTTGTCAATAGTGGCGTCGGAACTATTGGTGGAAACTTTGGAGTTGCTGGAACGAGGCAAAGCCCCCCGCATCTCTCAAGACCATTCTCAAGCGACTTATGCACCGATTTTGCCCCCAGAATTTTCCCACTTGGATTTCTCTCAGTCGGCGGAGAGGTTGCGAAACACAATTCGAGCTTTGAACCCTGAACCTGGTGCCTACGCTTTCTTTCGCGGGAAGCGAGTGAAATTTTGGATGGCGCAAATTAGCGATGAACAAACGAGTTTTCCGCCCGGGACGATCGTTGAGGTGGACAAGGGAAGGCTATGCATTGCAACCGGAAACGGGCTGTTGCTGCCGACGGAATTGCAAACTGAGGGCAAAAAAGTTTTGCCTGTGGGCGAATGGTTAAAAGGGATTCAACCTCGTGTTGGTGAGCGATTTTCTTGCCGCCAAACCGGTTGACGAATTGTGAGGGATGCGTTATGCCTTTATAGGCATCTTCTGATAGCTGGTGAGGAGGAAAGGAAGCGATGCTGGAAGCCGCTTTATCTGCAGTCCGAACGGAAGCGGTTTTGGTCTTTTGGGTGCTTCTTTTACTGTTGTTGAACGCCGCTTCAAAGGGGCGTGCTTACGAGAGCGCCTTCAGGTTGACACTCATAGGGTTGCTGATGGCCCTTGCTGTCACCGTCGCTTCCTGGAATTTCACAACGGAAGCGACATTCGACGGGGTAACAATGGTGAGGTTGGACAGGTTTGCCCTC
>JANZZQ010000149.1 GCA_026419315.1 Armatimonadota bacterium
GCCCTTGGGGTTCGCCCACCTTTGCGGTTTGGTTGACGGCGAATTTGCCGCACAAACTTTGTCAGCAATTGCTGACGCCGTTGTCGGCGAAGCCTTGAAGTATCTGCTCTCGCTGGCGAAATTTGAGGGGCTTCGCGTTGCTGCCTTCGCCTTTGGCGGGTGGGGAAGCAACGAACTTCACTTCGGTTCCGACCTTGACATTTCTTTTGCTCACGAAGGGAGGCAATTTGACGCAGAAGAGTTCGTCCGCAACTTGAGGTCGTTGCTCGGTGACTTGACGGAGGAAGGTTTCGCTTACCGACTCGACTTGAGGCTTCGCCCAACTGGACAAGAAGGCGCTTTGAGCAGCAATTTGGAGGCGTGGGAAGGATTTGCGGGAAGCAAGTTTGAGGTTTGGATGGCAATCGCTTGGACGAGACTGAGGTCTGCTGCAGGCGATTTTGAACTTTCCGGGAAAATCGCTTACGCTGTAAGGCAGAGACTTTACGAACGACCCTTGACAAATGAGCATTGGGCTGAACTCAAAGCCCTTTTGGTGCGAATCCGAAACGAGCACCGACCGCCGAAAGGCGTCGTGGACTTGAAGCACAACGAGGGCGCACTTTGGGATATTGAACTCGCTGTCACAGAAACTCAACTAAGAGATGGGCACAGGCTTGAACGATTGAGGTCAAGTTCGGTGCGAAAGGTTTTGAGAGAACTTTCGGCACTTGACAAAAATTGGGAACGAGTTTTCTCCGCTTACAATGTCCTTCGTCAATGGCGTCTTTGGCTCAGTTGGATTGCACCTGACCAACCACCGAGGTTCGTCGCTGGCGATAATATTGAGCGGTTGTTGGCTTGGTTGGATGCTAATCCCGAACCTCTGACACAAGAGCAGGTAATCCCGACCGACGAGGCAGTTGAGAAGTGGCGAGAAAAATGGCGGGATGTGACCGGTGCGGTTACAATGCTGAAAGGAGGCGATAAAGAATGACCAACTACGAACGGTTCATGACGGCACTTTTGCGAAGGGGAGAGCCAGATAGGGTGCCGCTTTGGGAGTTGATTGTCAACGAACCGACTCTTTCGGCGTGGGGAGCAAAGTCACTTGAGGAGTTCGTTGAAATGGAGGACCTTGACGGCATCACTGTTTTTGAAGACATGAAACTTGAGCCTTTGGGCAAAGCGGAGCAAAAAGAACTTGTCTGGCGAGGTCGGACAATCTTGACGGGAACGAGAGAAGTTGTCCGCGACGAGTGGGGCATCGTTTGGGGCATCACCGACTTCGGGATTCCCTATCCTATTGACGGACCTATCAAAGAGCCTGCCGATTTGAAAACTTACACTCCGCCCGACCCCGAGGCTCCTCACAGACTTCAATCCTTGCGTGAGGCAGTTAAGCGGTTTAAGGGCAAGAGGGCAATCGTTTTCCTCACTCACGATGGCTTTGAGTTTCCCCATTACCTTCGCGGCGGCATGGAAAACCTACTGCTTGACTACTATGACAACCCGCGCTTGGCACACGAACTCGCCGAGATGGTCATTGACTACAAAGTTCGGCTTATGAGGCGGGCAATTCGGGAAGGTGCGGACGCCGTGGTTTCAGGTGACGATTACGCAAACCAGCATGGGACGGTTATGAGTCCACAGCACTTTCGTGACTTTGTTTTACCTTATTTGAAGCGAAGCATTGACGCCGCTCACGATGAAGGTGTCCCGTTCATCAAGCACACTGACGGCAACATTTGGGCAATTTTGGATGACATGGTTCAAGCGGGCATTGATGCCCTTGACCCAATTGAACCCGCTGCTGGCATGGACATCGGCGAGGTCAAAGCGAAATACGGCGACAAAATCGCTGTTATCGGAAATGTTGACTGTTCTTTCGTGCTCACTCGTGGGACTTTTGAGGAAGTTGAAGAGGCTGTCAAGGAGACAATTGCCAAAGCGTCGCCGGGCGGCGGACACATCTTGGCTTCAAGCAATTCAATCCACCCGGCAGTCAAACCCGAAAACTACAAAGCGATGGTTGAAGCGGCGCGCAAATATGGTCGCTACCCAATTGACCCCGAACTCATCGCTCAATATCGCAACCGAAACTACATCGCCAGATACTTGAAGGCGGCGTAATTTCAATCTCGCCTTCTTCAGGCGTTGAAGGGAGGGAGAACCTACCGGTGAGCCGAAAACTCTTTCGCTTCAAGTTTTGTCGGTAATACGCCGTCACATTTTTCAGCAGGGCAGTAGCTCTATCTTCCGGGGGATTTTTCAGCCAATTTGTAGGGCACACCTACCAGCATGTCAATTTCTTCCGTTGGGCAGTAGTCCGACCTTGAGGTTGCACTGGCAAACCTTTGAGCAAAGACCTAAGCCTTTTTCTCGTCAAGAGCCTCCTCAAGAGCCACGCTCTTCGGTCAACACCATTTCGAAAATTGTCGTTGGGCGAGGTTTCATTCCCTGCCGACAATTTCGTCGGCGCGGTATAAAACCGCGCCCTACAAACGTCAATTTTTCGGCGCAGGCAGTGCCTTCGTCCTAAGACATTTTTACGAATTTTTGAAACGCAACAAGCGCCTGACGCATTTTTGACACAACCGACCATGAACCGCCAAAATTTTGCAGCAGTTGACAATCGCCTCACCTTGCGTCAGAAAAACTTTTCGCACAAAATCCCATCTGCAAATTCTTGTCAAGGGGTGAGGTGAATGGTTTGGTTGGTGATTGCTTTGGTTGCAGGGATCGTTGTCGGGTTGATGGTTCGGTTGCCCAAAGAAGCCTTGCGTTTGCTTGACACTTCCATCTTCATCAGTTTGGCAATCATGCTGTTCGGGCTTGGCGTTGGGGTGGCTCAGAACCCAAAACTTCAAAAAACTCTCGGCAACCATGCCTTTTCGGTTTTGGTTCTGCTTGTAAGCGTTTCGGTTGCCAGCATGGTTTGGGGTTGGTTGCTTGAGCGGGGGTGGTCGTCACTGTGGCGGCGGGGTTAGCGTTAATCGCTTTCGGTTTAGGGGTTTTGTCCTTTCGCTTAGGTTTCCTCCCTCAACCTTTGTCCCAGTATGCTGACCAAATCGGTTTCATTGCGCTTTGCTATATGGTTTTTGCTGTCGGCGTGACAATAGGGACGCAACGGGATGTTTGGGGCAAAGTCTTGAAGGAGCGGTGGCGTTTGATTTTGCTGCCTATCGGAACACTTTTGTCAAGTGCTTTGGCGGCGACCGTCGTAGGAGAGATTACAGGTTTGTCAAGCCCGGTCAGCGCCGCAATAGGCAGCGCTTGTGGTTGGTATTCTC
>JANZZQ010000150.1 GCA_026419315.1 Armatimonadota bacterium
AGGCATAGCGGGGGTAGCCGCAACCTGTCCCTCCAGGACAAACGAAGTCGGCGACGCAGTTTGTCGGCAGCGGGTCGTAATACCAACTGACAACAGCAGTTCGCTTTCGGTCACCATGAGGCAAACCGCAATATCCTATGCCCCCTTTCGGTATCCGACAGCTTTGCGAGCAAATTGCGCAAATGATGCCATCACTTTCTGCAGGTGGTCTTTCGGGCAAACGGAAAGGTCTACGCGAGTGGGCGTGCACTTCCTTGACAATTTGCTCCGCTTCCTCAAAGCGAGATTTCAAACAATCGCCGCAAAGACTCAACACCCTCGCAACTGTGCGAGAACCTTTTCCGCAAATTTGGCACTTCGCCATGACCAAGTTCCACCTGTCTTTGCGGACTTGACACTAAGATTGCCAGTTTAAGTTGCAAGTTTTTCCGGGAAAGCCGCACTACCTTGGGAACACAAGCAAAGCCAAGACGAACAACGCAAGCGACAAAAAGAACAAAACCGGAATCAAGGGGTAAAGTCTCGGTGCAGTGAAGGGTTGGCCTTTGGGCTGACCTGCAGGGTCCAGAGACAGAATTTTCCAAGCCCTCAATTTCGTTTGAGCCTTGTCGTCAAAAATTCCCCAAACCTTGACTCGGTCGCCAATTTGGGGTTCGTCACCTGTCGCCTCACCGTAGACAATGACTTGGATTTCGCCACTTGCTGTCTTGACCTTTAAGTTCCAACTCGGTGTTTGCTTGTTCAAGATGCCGCCAAGTGTTTTCAAGGCGAGGGCACTAAAGTAAGGTCGTCGCCACTTGAGCCAAGAGAGCACCAAAAAAGCGGCTGACGCGAGGAAAGGAAAGAACCATCTACCTGTCAAGGAGAAAGTTAGCAAAACTACACCCGCCCCTATCGCCCCCCAAAACGCTGGTTCGCTTGGTGCCGTAACGGATTCAACTTTCAACTTCTCCGTCACTGTCCCTTCAAGGGTGGGTTCGGGGTTTGTCAATTCCAGCCAAGCCGTCCGACCCCCAACCGTCACGACGGTTTTTACCGTGTTCCAAATTTTCCTCGCCGCTTCCTTCGTCTCTTCGGCAGAGACAGTTGCTGGTGGAAGTGAGTCTTGAACCAGCGAAGTTCCGCATTTAGCGCAAAATTTTGCACCAACTCGGTTTTCATGACCGCATTTGGGACAGCGAACCGTCTGGACCGCCGCCATTTAGGGTCACCTCGCCTTTTTTGAAACCCCGATTCGTTCCTTACCGCAAAGTTTGTTGGTCAGTCAGGACGCTGGCTTCATTGATGACGAACCGGTGAGCACCGAATTCATCGACGAGAATTCCCTCTGCCGCCTGAAGACGGCGCTCGAAAAAAATTCGTCAACGACTAAGGGCTAAAGCCCAGACCGCGAGTTCCCAAAAGCGTTCACCACGAATTTGAAGCAAAGGGCGCTTGAGTTTTTGCCCTATTCCCGTCAATAAAGTTTGCGCACAGAATCCAGAATCTGCGCTACACTTATGCTGCGATGCTGAGAATGTCGGAACCTTGAGAAGCCGAAATTGAAGCTACTGCACCGACAACCGGAAGAATTGAGGTTCGGCGACAAGAGGTATCTGGAGGCGACGGGCAAATGTTGCTGAAGGTGGCATTTTTGTTGGTCGCATTTGGCGCAATTGTCGGAGCAATTGGTATGCTTGTTTCACCTAACCCAGTCCACAGCGCATTGTTTTTGGTTTGGACGCTTTTTTGTGTCGCTGCAGTTTATTTGTTGCTTGGCGCCGAATTTTTGGCGGTTGTGCAAATCATCGTTTACGCCGGCGCCATTATGGTGCTCTTCCTGTTCATCATCATGCTGTTGAATCTTCGCCGCGATGAGTTTGGTCCAGACCCTATGCCAAACCAATGGACATGGGGCTTGATCTTCACTGCGCTTTTGGCAATTGCGTTGGTAAGTGTTGCTGGCGCTGTGGTCGGGTTAAGGTTTTCCGGTAACCCACTAACGCTGACCTCAATCCCTGACCTTGCTCGGTTGCTGTTCACAAAGTATCTGCTTGCCTTTGAAATTGCATCGCTGATTTTGCTCATAGCAATGGTTGGAGTTGTTGTGTTGGCGAAGCGACCGAAGGAGGGAGCGTAGGTTGGAAGCGGGGGTCCCACTCAATTGGGTTTTGGCGCTCAGCGCTATCCTGTTCAGCCTCGGTGCACTCGGGGTGCTCATAAAGCGAAACATCATCGTGATGTTCATGAGCATTGAGTTGATGCTCAACGCAGCCAACATCGCCCTTGTCGCCTTCTCGAGGGCGCACGGTAACCTTGACGGTCAAATCATCGTCTTTTTTACCATGACCCTCGCTGCGGCGGAAGTCGCCATAGGCCTTGCCATCATCGTCGCACTGTTTCGCATCAGGCGCACCGTTGATGTTGACCGAGCAACACTGTTGAAGTGGTGAAAAAGGTCCGCTTAGCTGGAAGGTAAGGCTTTTGATAAGCCAAAAGAGCCAACCGAATTGGTTGGAATTGAAGCATTTGACTTAGCGCCCGTTAAACCTGGCGGCAAGGCCTTTGAGACAACCGAGATTTTTGCGCTGAAGGTGCAAAGTCCTTGTCGAGCCGAAAAAATCTTAAAGCCGAAGGTTCGCTTTCCGGAGGCGGATTTTATGGGTGCCGTCTTTTGGAGGTCGTGAAAAGTTATTGCCGAATGGGTTCGGCGCTTGGTTTGTCCTTCACCGACCACTGGCTGAAGCCGGTAGCACGAAAACGAAGCTTCGGAAAACTTTGAAGCGAGGAGCGAAAGCCAATTACGATTGGCTCTTCCGGGATGCAATTCAAAGCCTGCGTTGTAAACCAGCCGACAGTAAAATTTTCAGTGACGAAGCGACCTCAAAGTGAAGCCTGCTGAAAGGATGGGGTGATATGGCGGAAGCGCATGGTTCGGTAACTTGGTCAGTGTTGGAAGGCTCGGTTGAAGAATGGTCGTCGGTTTTGTTAGTCCTTGCGTTACCGCTGGCTGGATTTCTCATCAACGGCTTGTGGGGACGAAGGTTGCCTAAACCAATTGTCGGTTTTGTAGCCTGCAGCGCAATTGCTGGGTCATTCATCGCGTCCCTTTACTTGCTTATCATGAACCCTCCCCTCCCGCCGCTTCAAAGGTCAATGCAGGTCACCGTCTACCCTTGGCTTGAAGCGGGTCCAATCAAACTTCCGTTCGCTTTGCTCCTTGACCCGCTCTCAATTGCGATGGCGTTGACGGTTTCTGGCGTCAGTTTCCTCATCCATGTCTACTCCGT
>JANZZQ010000151.1 GCA_026419315.1 Armatimonadota bacterium
CCTCTAATTAGCGAACTCGCTTTGACAAACTCGTGATGGACAAAACTCTCGCAAGGAGGGAGAAGAATGGAGCAGAGAACATCGTTGGGACATCTTGTTGAAACCATCGTCCGCTCTTTAGTTGACAACCCTAACGAAGTTCAAGTCAAGCAGATTGAGGGCGAAAAGACCGTGATCGTTGAGGTCAAAGTTGCACCAAGTGACTTGGGTAAGGTCATTGGCAAGGAAGGGCGCATCGCAACAGCCATCCGCACCTTGGCGAGAGCGGCTGCAACGAAATTGGGCAAAAAAGTCACCGTTGAAATCTTGTGAAGCCGCTCTCTGGTGCTCAAATTTTTGACGCCCGCATTCTTCAACTTGCACGGGTGACGGATGCCGAAAAGGGGGTCTTTTTGACCCCCGCTTTCTGGCTTAAAAGAGGGGACTTGTAATGTCTGCACGAAAAAAAGTCACTATCGTCACCGATGAACTTCGCGAGTGGACTCAACCCATTGGTGTCATCGTCGCAACTCACGGCTTGAAAGGCGCAGTCAAGGTGCGACCGCTTCACGGCGCCGCTGACCAACTTTTCACCGTAGGCAGCGAAATGTGCGCGGTCTTGCCTTCCGGCAGGAGACAAAAACTCACCATCCAAACTTGCTACGCGAAAGGTTCAACTTGGATTGTCAAGTTCGCCGAAATTGAGCACATTGACCTTGCGGAAAACTATGTCGGTTTGCAACTTGCCGTTCACAAAGACTGGAAGCCAAAACTCAAAAAGGGCGAGTTCTTACTCAGCGAACTTTTGGGCATGACCGTCGTGACTGAGGAAGGGGAGGTCGTCGGGGAAGTGGTTGAGGTTATGGAGAGCCCAGCCCACGATTTGCTCGTAACGGACAGGGGCTTAATACCGATGAGGCGCGAGTTCATCAAGAAAGTTGACAGGAAGAAAAGGCAAATTGTCGTCAACTTGCCAAAAGGTTTGCTTAGCGAGGAGGTGCCTAAAAAGCGCCGACCGTTATGGCGAAAGTAACTTTCCACATCTTCACCTTGTTCCCGGAATGGTTTGAAACGCCGCTGAAGGTCAGCATTATCGGGCGTGCAATAAAGGAAGGGCACATCTCCGTCGTTTGCCACAACATCCGCAACTACGCCACTGACAAACACCGAACCGTAGACGACTACCCTTACGGGGGCGGGGCAGGGTTAGTTTTGAAACCAGAACCGATTTTCTCGGCGGTTGAAAGCGTTTTGGATGAGCTGTCTTTGCCTCAGACTCCCCCTATCATCCTGCTTTGCCCACAAGGTCGTCCCTTCAACCAAAAGGTTGCTCACGAATTGGCTCAACACCCTGTGTTGTTCATGATTTGCGGTCACTATGAAGGTGTTGATGAACGGGTCCGGGAGCATTTAGTAACTGACGAAATCAGCGTCGGCGATTACATCTTGACAGGTGGGGAACCCGCAGCGATGGTCGTAATTGACGCTGTTGCAAGACTGGTGCCGGGTGTAATTGATGAGGAGTCGCCTGTGGAGGAATCCTTTGCCTTAGGTTTGCTTGAGTATCCGCAATACACCCGCCCCCGGGTCTTTCGGGGTTGGGAAGTTCCCGAGGTTTTGGTCACGGGAAATCACGAGGCAATCCGAAAGTGGAGACGCCGCGAAGCGTTGAAAAGAACCTTGCTCCGCCGCCCCGATTTGCTCGTCAAAGCGCAGTTGACAAAAGAGGATTGGCAAATGCTTTGCGAGATTGAATCGGAACTTTCAAGGTCGGGACAGTTGCTCTCTGAATGGCGCAAATGGTCGGTGCTGCCTTGAATTCACTGGGCAGGCACAAGGTCAAACTTGGCATCAACTTTCAACTGCAGGGAAGGGGTGATTGTTGTGGTCGTTGTTGAACTGGCAGGTTGACCTTGCCCCTCACTTTGTTCCTGCTGCTCTTGTTGTTTACTTTCATGCTGTCCCGAATTTTGCTCGTCGGGTTGGCTTTGCTGACCTTGTTCAGGTTTACTTTGCTGATTTGGCTGATGCAATGGGAGTTTAGCGCTCACTTCCAACCTAATTGTCCCCGATGCGGAAATCGTTCTCCCTTCAGCAACGCTGAACACAACTTCACTCTCAGCGTTGTAACGGGCAGTGAAGTTTGTCTGAGCGCGAAGTGATGGGTCAATGAGCGCATCAATGGGGAAAAGGTAACGGAGCCTTAACTTCAACGGCTGCAAGCGGTGCGGCAGCGATGTTGGCTGCTCAACGCATTGGACCGTTGTCAAGGTTATTGTGGGACCGAGTTGGTGTGCACCTTGCCATGCATCACCGACCTTCACGCCTCCCTTCGGGAAGGGAACAATCAAAGTTGCCAATGCAGTCGCCATCAAGTCAAAATTCCCAACCAACTCATCAAACGAGCGGGCTCCCCCACCCATCAAGTCAACGATTTCCCCCGTGGGAGTCGTGAAGAAGGTGATTTTCGTTGTGCCGAGTTTTTCCGTTCGCTCGCCAACCGAGGAGAAAACCCTCAATGTGCCACCCTTGACTGTCAAATCGCACCTAAGTTGGTTTCCGCTTTTTTGCCACTCTTGCTCAATCTCCACCGTCGCAGCAAAATGAGCGAACCCAACCATGCCTGTCATCTCCGCTTGGACTTCACCATTGACAAGAAGTCGGTAATTGAATGTCCGACCAACGGCAGGCAAATAAGAAGGCGTTAAAGGGGACGATGGCGGCTGAGCGAAAACCGCTACCTCAAGGCAAAGAAAAGCCAAAGCAACAATCAGTTTCCTCAAAGGTTTGTCACCCCTTGCCCTCACCTGAACGAGAGCAATTTATGGCTTCACTGAGACCAACTCAACAACGCTTTTCACCTGAGTCTGAGTTTGCAAGGACATAACGCCAGCGCCCGCGTTCTCCGGCATCACTATGACGACCGTAAGTTTCGTCTCCGAGTTGACTTCACTTCGCGAGAGCAAACCTTTTGTCAAGTCAAGCCAAATTTTTGAATTCGCTTTCGTGCCACCCTTGACCGTCACATCAATGCCCATTTCCTTGAGTGGCAGAATCTTGGTCACAACTTCGCCCAACTCAGGGACTTCGGTTTGAATTTCCGCGACCGCTATTTCGCTTCCGTTCTTTTTCTCAACGGCGACCAACCTACCCTGCCCCACAATTTTTGCGGGAGCGCTTTGCCCGCTGGGCAAAGGGACGGGGACTGTGCCGCTCAAATCCCAAGTTTCACCGACTTTGAGCGGTCTGGTTGGGAGATTTGGCGAGAGCAAACTCCACGCGCTCGCAC
>JANZZQ010000015.1 GCA_026419315.1 Armatimonadota bacterium
GTGGACGAGGGGTTACCCTCGTTGGCTCGCAAACGAATTTCTCATTCGGCTCGCCCAAGATTTGAGGGTTCAGACATCTCAATACTTCCACATGGTTGGAGGTGCTTTGTTCACTTTGTTCCTTGCTTGGATGCGTTGGCAGTTTTTCTGGTGGCCGTTCCACCCGCTCGGTTACGCAGCGAGCAGCGCCGTTCCCTGGTTTGGCGACCGTTATGGGTTCAGCATGCTTCTCGGTTGGCTATTGAAAGCGCTGGTAATGTGGTTCGGGGGAATCAGGATGTGGCAATTCTTCAAGCCCTTCGTCATCGGCATGATTTTGGGCAACACTTTCATCCTCTTTATCCTCATCGTCATCCACTTCTTCTTCCCGACGAACGAGGTTGTGGTGATTGAGTGAAATTTTTCAAAACCGTTGTTTGCTTGAGGTTAGAAGTTCATTACCCACGTCACCGGCTGAAGCCAGTGGCTGAATGGAATTCGCTGTTAACCCCGGGATGGCAGGATGGTGTCAAGTTTGTGAGGGGTGCCAAGTGCAGGGTGCAATGTTGGTCCTTTGCCTTGCGCCTTGTGCTTAGCGTCCTGTTTTCCGCTTTTCGGCACTTTGCTTTGTTTCGCACTTCGGTGCGGCTTTCGTTTGCCGCTCAAGATGGCAACTTGAAGGTTGGGAAGTTTTGTGTCAAAATGAAGCGACGGTTTCCCGACAAGAGTTGAGCCGATTTGTCCGATACTGATAAGTGGGAAACTCAAAGCCCAATAAATCTCACGGAGGTGCAAATTTGATGGCGGACACAGTGCCTTTGATTGAAGTCCACCCGGGTCTGCGGCCGATCCCGGAGAGGGTTGGTCAAATTGTCCAAATCATGGGCGTTGTGGTTGATGTTCGGTTCCCAGATGGCAAAATCCCTGAGGTTATGAACGCTTTAATTGTCGCCGATGAAAGCCGAAACCCGCCTTTAGTGCTTGAGGTTCAACAGCACCTTGGTGATGACATCGTTCGGACGGTGGCAATGGACTTCACAGACGGTTTGAGGCGAGGGATGCTCGTTTACGATACTGGCGGTCCAATCAAAGTCCCGGTCGGCGAGAAGACTTTGGGGAGGCTTTTTGACGTTTGCGGCAACCCGATTGACGAATTGGGAGAGGTTGAGGCAGATGACTACTGGCCAATCCATCGCCCCGCACCTTCCTTTGAAGAGCAAGGAACCGTCTCGGAACAGTTGGAAACTGGCATCAAAGTCATGGATTTGCTTGTTCCCTTCCCCCGAGGTGGCAAGATCGGACTGTTCGGTGGAGCTGGTGTGGGCAAAACCGTGCTCCTTATGGAACTCATCCACAACGTCGCAAAGGCCCATGGTGGAATTTCTGTTTTCGGAGGCGTTGGTGAGCGAACCCGGGAAGGAAACGACCTTTGGCTTGAAATGAAACACTCAGGCGTCATTAACCGAACCATCCTCGTTTTCGGGCAGATGAACGAACCGCCGGGAGCGCGATTGCGAGTTGGTTTGACTGCGTTGACGATGGCTGAATACTGGCGAGATGTCAAGGGCATGGATGTTCTGCTGTTCATTGACAACATCTTCAGGTTCGCCCAAGCGGGAACTGAGGTCTCCTCGTTGCTCGGTCGGATGCCTTCAGCGGTCGGCTACCAACCGACTTTGGGCACTGAGATGGCTCAATTGCAGGAACGAATCCCGAGCCCGACGCGAGGCTCAATCACCAGCTTTCAAGCAATTTCCGTTCCAGCCGACGATATCACTGACCCAGCCCCTGCCACAACTTTCGCTCACCTTGATGGGACGATTGTCCTTGAGCGGCGCTTGTTTGAGCGGGCTATTTACCCAGCAGTTGACCCACTGGCTTCAACATCGCGAATCCTTGACCCAAGGTTCGTCGGTGAGGAGCACTTCCGCATCGCCCGTGAAGTGCAAAGGATTTTGCAGCGATACAACGAACTTCAGGACATCATCGCTATCTTGGGCATGGAAGAGTTGAGCGATGAAGACAAACTCATTGTCCACCGTGCCCGAAGGTTGCAACTGTTCCTGAGCCAGCCCTTCCACGTTGCGGAGGTTTTCACCGGTCGACCCGGTGCCTATGTCCCGCTTGAGGAGACCCTTCGCGGATTTGATGAGATTTTGCAAGGCAAATGGGACCACCTTCCCGAAAGTGCCTTCCACCTTGTCGGAACTATTGACGAGGCTGTTGAAAAGGCGAAACAAATGGGAGCGAAAGTTTGATTCAAGTTGGGAGTTGAAGGTTTAAGCGCTGTGCGTTTACTGCTTTTTGAGTTCAGCATATTTCCAACCAAAGCGCCGAAACGAAAGCCTTGGATTCCCCAAATCGTTAGAAAAGTCCATTTGCCCCCGGGCTGCAAAGGTGGAGGTGAGAAGCATGGAGAGAGCGGGATATTTTCAGATGCTCATTGACGGCGAGTGGGTTGAAAGCAGCAGCGGTAAAACTCGTCCAGTCATCAACCCTGCAACTGAGGAGGTCATCGTTGAGGTTCCAGAAGGAACCCCTGAGGACGCAAAGCGAGCCGTTGACGCTGCTGCGAGGGCGTTCAAGGAGTGGTCGAGACTTACCCCTTATGACCGCGCAGTCATCTTGAAGAGGGCTGCAGATTTGATTCGCGAACGGCTTGAGGAAATTGCACGACTAATGACCCTTGAGGTGGGAAAGCCCATCAAAGAGTCAAGAGCGGAAATGCAGGTTTGTGCCGGCTATTTTGAGTGGTATGCTGAGGAAGCGAAACGCAACTACGGCGAACTCGTTCCACAGTGGATTCCGAGCAAGCGCCATTGGGTTATCCGTCAACCCGTTGGCGTTGTGGCGACGATAACTCCTTGGAACTTCCCCGCAAACTTGCTTGCCAGAAAAGTTGCACCTGCCTTGGCTGCAGGTTGCACCGTCGTTTCTAAGCCTGACCACAGAACCCCGCTCGTTGCTATGGCAATTTTCAAGTGCTTGCAAGATGCGGGTTTGCCGAAAGGCGTAGCGAACCTTGTCACCGGCGAACCGGCAGAAATTTCCGCTGTCTTCTTCTCCGACGAACGAGTTCGCAAAATCAGTTTCACGGGCTCAACGCGCGTCGGTCGTTTGCTCATGCAACAAGCCGCCGACCAAATCAAACGCCTCTCCCTCGAACTTGGGGGTCACGCTCCCGTCCTCGTTTTCCCGGATGTTGATGTTGACAAGGCTGCAAAGTGGACCGTTCAGGCAAAGTTCCGAAACAACGGTCAAACCTGCATTTCGCCAAACCGAATTTATGTCCACGAGCAAATTTGGGATGAATTCGTCGAACGGGTTGTGGACTACACGAAGCGATTGAAACTCGGAAACGGTCTTGATGAAACTACAGATGTTGGCCCACTGATTGATCGAAACGGATTGGAGAAAGTTGAGCGACATGTTCAAGATGCAGTTGCGAAAGGAGCGAAAGTTCTTTGCGGCGGCAAACGCCCCGAGGGTGAACAGTTCAAGCGAGGCTATTGGTATGAGCCAACAGTCCTCATCAACATCACGAGGGACATGCTGGTTTCGTGCGAAGAAACCTTCGGGCCAGTAATGCCCTTAATTCCCTTCCGAGATAAGGACGAGGTGATCGAATGGGCGAACGACACTCCTTATGGCTTGGCGGCTTACTTGCTCACCTACGACTTCCGAACTTTGATTGATGTCGTGGAGCGGCTTGAGACCGGTATGGTTGGAGTTTGGGACTTCGCCCCAGCAACCTTCCAATGCCCGTTTGGCGGAATCAAACAATCGGGGTTCGGTGCAGAAGGTGGATGGGAAGGACTCAAGGAGTATCTCGTCACCAAACACGTAAGCATAGTGCTGGACTATTGACACAAAGGTGGAATGCTCATCAAATTGCTTGGTCGCAGAATTTCTTGACATCCCTTGTCGCTCGTGCTATCCTAAAAGCGCCCCAATTGTTCCCCTTGCCGAGGAGCGTTGAATTTTGGGATGGCAAGGTGGGTTTTTGTTTGGGGCAGAAAGGAGGGGACGAGGGATGTATCAGTTACGGTGGACTTTAGCGTTCGCGACGGTGATGGGTTGTGCTGTATCTGTGGTTTGGCTTGCAATCGCCCAAACCGAGCAGCCCACAGAAACCTGCCCCGAAGCCCTCCAGCAAGAGCCAGCGAAAAAGGCAACAGTTCAAGGGTTTGAAGATGTAATCCGTGTGCAAAACAGTAACTTGGAAACGAAACGGGAAAACAACCGCAAAAACTGTGCGGAGGAAATTTTCGTTTCCAGGAACACGAGAGAGGCTTGGCTGAAAATGCTCAAATCATTCAACCTCAACCCGCCGTCAAGACCTGAGGGTTGGAAATTTGCCAATTACACATGGCTACGCTGGCGCGGAACTCTCGCTTCCCGTGCCGGAAATGTTCGTCGCTTCCGCCTAATGAGGATGATAGCGACCGCTTACTGCCCGAGAGGATGTTGTGGCTCATCCAGTGGGCGAACTGCAACGGGGAGAAGAGCCGAATATGGAATTGTTGCTGTTGACCCACGAGTTATCCCTTTAGGCACGACCCTCTATGTTGACCGCTACGGCTTTGCAATTGCTGCCGACACCGGTCGCAAAATCAAAGGCGCCCGTATTGATTTGTGCTTCCCAACCCACAAGGAGGCTTTGCGGTTCGGGCGAAAAACTGTCAAGGTTTTGCTACTCAGGTGAAATTGACCGAACCGAAATTGAATCAAACGGGATGCAAGCGAAAAGCAAATCATCAGGTAGGCACATGGGGTTTAAAGTGCCAAGCGAATCATGTCTCAGCAAAATGCACAACGAAACCTTGCCTCATGAAGTGAGGATTCGAAGCGCCGGCGAAGCACCAATAAGTTTTCAGGGGTAGAAACCCCACCCCACTTATTTCGCCGCCGATTTCGAGGAGTTTTTTGCGAATTTGGCGTCTCGCGCTTTGCCAAGGCAAAAGCTTTTGCCGAATAAATTCAGCGCCAGCCTGTTCCGGCTCAACTGAAGGAGCGATTAATTTAGCGACGAGTTAGGGTGAAGGGCGAACCGAATCAATTCGCTAACGATGTCGCATAATCATTGACGGGCGAAGTGAGATGACGAGTGTCCGGACCGTAATCGGGATTGACCCTGGGACGCAGCGAGTAGGTTACGCGATCATTAAGGAGACGACAGAAAGTTGGCAAGCAATTGATAGCGGAGTGTTTCAATTCCCTTCAAGATTACCGGTTCCGCAAAGGCTGGCAATGCTTTTTGAAGAGTTGACTGCTTTGCTGGACGAGTATTCCCCCGATTGCGTTGTCGTTGAGGAGCCTTATGTTCGCCCGTTTGGGATGAAGTCTGCACTTGTGGTTGCCCAGAGCGTGGGCATTGTCAAGTTGGCTGCTGTGAGGGCAGGTGTCCCCGTCGTAAGTTACCCATACACGCAAGCGAAGCGAACTTTAACGGGGAGTGGCTCCGCAACAAAAACTGTTTTGGCTACTGCTGTCCAGCAACTCCTGAAACTCCCTCAGTTGCCACCTTGGCAAGATGCAATTGATGCGATGGCTTTTGCTTTATGTCACTGCTTGCTCTCACCCCTTTCTGAGGAGGTGAGAACAATCCCATGATTGGACGATTGAAGGGACGACTTGTTGAGCGTCACGATCAACGGCTCGTCATTGACGTCAGCGGCGTTGGCTATGAAGTTTTCGTTCCCGGCATAGTTGCCCGCTGGGCAGAAAGTTTGAAAATCGGCGACGAGGTTGAATTGGTGACGCTTTACTTAATGCAAATGGAACCAGGCAGGGCAACTCCCATGTTGCTGGGTTTCCGCAACGAGTTGGAGCGGGAGTTTTTTGAACGGCTTTTGTCTGTTCCGAAATTGGGAGTTCGCGGCGCATTGCAACTCTTCGCCGTCCCAATGGCTACTTTGGCAAGGGCAATTGAAGACAACGATTTGAAGACACTAATGAAACTCCCAGGCGTCGGTCGTCAAAGGGCAAGGGAACTTGTCGCCACATTGCAAGGCAAAGTCGCTAAATTCGCTTTGCTTGCTGAAGAAGAAGCCCCAACACCCACAGTTATTGATGTTGTAGACGAGGCACTTGAAATCTTGCAATCTCTCGGTTACAGCCGAACCGAAGCCCAAAGGATGATTGACACAGCGCTTGAACGGTTACCCAAGCCTTCAAGCGTTGAAGAACTCATCAGGGTCGTGTATCAGGCACAAAGGGAGCAAAGGTGATTTTTAGGAAGAGGCGTTTTGAAGACTGCAACCTGCGCGGGGCCGTGAGGAGGCGGGGCAAAATGAACAAAGCGGGTTTTCTGATGTTGTTGACAAAGGGCCGTTCGGGAAAAGGTTCACAGGCAATTAGCCGAAAGTTTAGACCCCCTTTCCCTCACTCAACTCAAAAGGTCACTGCGCTCTTTGAGGGTGAGTCAAAACCTCACCGGAAGCCGTGCATCCCTTTTAAGGCTACAACGAGGGAATCTCGTGCTTACAGCCTACGACAGCGGCTCCTCAAGCATGAAGCGACCGTCGGCAACTGGGTAGAAGTGATTGCGGAAGAAGCAGGCTACCAGTTAACCTTTCGCAAGAGAAGCGAGGAAGAAGTGCGATACCGAAACGAACTACAGGAAGCGGAGACCGAGGAGCAAGCAACTAATGCGTTGCGTAAATTGACACAGACGCAAAAACGGTCTTTGCGTGAGGCAGCGATAAAGGAACTAAGGCGACTTTCCAGGCGAACTTGGGATCGAAAACGAGTTGTTGTAACGCCAAGAGAGCGCTATGAAGGTGTGCCTGCAAGTTTGCGAGCGTTGCTCAAAACAGTTTACGAGGGGCGTTGCCGAATTTGCGGCTTCACTTTCAGAAAACGCAACGGCGAACCTTACTTTGAAGTTCACCATGTTGACCCCGAAGGCGGTCATCAGCCACAAAATTTGTTGGTGCTTTGTGCCAATTGTCATGCGCAAACGGAACATTCAGATGTCTCCGCGAGACAGGCTTCACAAGGTTGGGTTGTGGCTGTTACTATTAATGGTGAGCGGCGACCAGTGTATCAGGCACTTTTCAGGTCATTGCCTACACGCCCGATGCTCCTTGCCCTTTGGAGTTTCTTGACACTTTATCATCACGCAACATCCCTTCGGATTTAGGTGATGTCCATGAGGAAGAGGTGGGTTGTGCCGACACCGACGGAGAACGACGACGAGCAAATGTTGGTGGCTTTGAGACCCAGGACCCTTGACGAATATATTGGGCAGCGTGAAGTGGTGACGAGGCTGCGCATCGCCATTGAAGCGGCGAAGCAACGGGGTGAACCCCTTGAGCATTTACTCCTTTACGGTCCTCCAGGTCTCGGCAAAACGACTTTGGCTCACATTATCGCGAACGAGATGGGGGTCGGCATCATCTCAACGACTGCACCGTCTCTTGAGCGGGCTGGAGATGTCATGGGTTATTTGCTCAGTTTAAAGCGGGGCGAAGTTCTGTTCGTTGACGAAGTTCACAGGTTGCCGCGCCATGTTGAAGAATTCCTTTACCCTGTGCTTGAGATGTTTCGGGTTGACTTTAACCTCAGCAAACGGCCCGGGGCGAAACCTCACAGGTTCGAATTGCCCCCATTCACCTTCATCGGGGCGACGACAAAAGCGGGCAACCTCTCAAAGCCAATGAGGGACAGGTTCGGTTTGAAGTTTCGGCTCGACTTTTACAGCGTTGAGGAGTTGGCTCAAATTGTCAAGCGGTCAGCGGATTTGCTCGGTGTCCCGGTTGACGAGGGGGGAGCAATTGAAATTGCACGAAGGTCGCGAGGAACGCCCCGCATCGCTAACAGGCTTCTGCGCCGCGTCCGCGATTACGCTCAGGTTAGAGGCGACGGACGCATTGACTCCGAAATCGCTCGCCGAGCCTTGACGATGGAGGGAATTGACGAGCTCGGGCTTGACCAACTTGACAGAGATTACTTGACGGTTCTTATTTGCGAGTTCAACGGCGGTCCGGCAGGTTTGGAAGCAATTGCCGCGATGGTTCAAGAAGATGCACGCACCCTCGAGGAGATGGTTGAACCTTTCTTGCTCCAACTCGGTTTCATCCGTAGAACCCATCAAGGTCGCGTGGCAACGATAAAAGCGTATCAACACCTCGGTTTTGAACCTACGAAATTGCCACAACCTTCCTTGCCATTGACAAGCGATTGATTTCTTGGTTTCGGGATGATGGCAAATGTTGACACCTCGCGAGCGCTCCCGAGTGGGTAACTAAGTATCCTGGGCTTTTCGCGAGTCGGCGAAATAAACAAGCGAGGGTTAGTGTTTTTCACGCGAACGGGTTTTGGGCAGAAGTTGTTGGGAGGTATCGCTCGGTTTGCCAGCTCGCAAGTTATAACTCAACCGCTAATCACGGTGTTTCACTGGATGTCCCGCCGTGAAATTTCCTTTCACGGTTGAGTCGCTCAAGGGTTTCTTCAACGGTGAGGGTTTTGACATTTACGACCTGCCTTCCGAGCCGGAAAAGCAACTTAGCAAGGTTGGAGAGATGTTCGACCTGACAAGAGCAATTGAGGCTGCGTGGGAAAAGCGGGAACGAATCGTAGTCAATGAAGCCGCGACTCAGCAACTTTTCATCGAGTGTCTGTGACACGGCTGGCGCGGCAAAAGCAATGAATGGGGCGCAGACGGAGCTTTGTCTGAAAGCGCCCGGACACGATCGTTCTGCAGTAAAATTGAAAGCGGCGTCCCAAATTGATATGGCGCCCGTGTGAGGTGATGGGGAGTGAACACAGTTGTGAGGGAAGTGAAATTACCAAGTGGTCAAATGATTCGCATTTTGCGGGGTGACATCACCGCTGAGCAAGTAGACGCGGTTGTCAATGCTGCAAATTCACAACTCAAACATTTTGGTGGCGTTGCAGCGGCGATCGTGCGAAAAGGTGGCGAGGTGATACAGCAAGAAAGCGATGAGTGGGTTCGCCAATACGGTCCTGTTCCAACGGGGCAAGTGGCTATCACAAGTGCTGGCAACTTGCCTGCAAAAGCCGTTATCCATGCTGTCGGTCCAGTTTGGCAAGATCACACACCAGAAAAAGCCGATGAGTTATTGAGGAAAGCCGTTTGGAACAGCCTCATGGCTGCACACAACAGGGGGTTCGGCAGCATTGCCTTGCCCGCTATAAGTGCCGGCGTTTTCGGCTTTCCGAAGGAGCGATGCGCTTCAATTTTGTTGGACACAGCAAAGGAGTTTTGCGAAAAAAATCCCGACAGCACTCTGAAGGACATTCGCTTTGTGCTTTTCGACGAGCCGACTTTTCAAGCATTCATTGAAGCCTTTGATGCCCGTTGGAGCTCACGGAGATAGAGGAACGCCAACCTAATCTGGAACTTAACAAAGGTATCGCCGGTTACCGCCACGCTTTCACCTTCGCCTTTTGCTTTGCGCTTTGCTTTAGGCTTACATTAACCCACTTGAATCCCTCGCCTCAAAACCTCAATGAATTGTGGCGGTGCGACGAGTTGAGGGGGGAGTTTTTCTCGGTTGAGGGGCAAACGGTAGATAGGTTCGCCTGTAAGCAGGTAAATGACTTCAGCACCAGCCTCTTTCGCAATAATCCAGCCCGCAGCGATGTCCCAAACCCGGTTATCTGTCAATACACCTCCTATGAACGAACCTTTTGCGACGAAAGTGAAACAAGCAACTGCAGTCCCGAGACTTCGAACTTTGCACGGCAAGTTGACTTTCATCCGCTTAACGCTTAGGGTGCTCAGTCCAAGCAGATCGTCGTGGCGAATCTCCCTATCGCATCGGGCGTAAATTCGCCTATCGTTCAACCATGCCCCTTTGCCCTGTTGTGCAAAGTAAAGTTCGTTGAAAGCTGGGTAGTAAACCGCCCCCATCGTTGTAGTTCCGTTTTCAACGAGGCCAACGGAAACCGCCCAAATCGGGACACCAGCGACGAAATTCGCAGTCCCGTCAATTGGGTCAACAACCCAAGCAACATCCCTATTGACACCTTGCTCGACTTCTTCGCCGAGAACTTCCACACCGGGGAAATGCTTTGCGAGCTCGGTGCGCAGGAAATCTTCCACAGATTTGTCCGCTTCGGTCACAAAGGAGCGGTCGGATTTTTCGGATGGAACGACACACCCATAGTGGGAAAGAGCAAGTTCCCCGGCACGGCGAATGATGTTTTTGAGAACATCCATTTCTGTCAAGAGTCCCTCACCTCCGAGGATTTTCCCGAACTTGTTGCCCTGCTGATGACCATTACCTCTGCTGGCAAATCCCCATGCAACACGCTGTATCGTTGCTCGACGGTGAAATTCAAAACGGGAATTAACATTTCCAGCCATTCAGGGTGGTGGGTGATCACCACGAGTTTTCCGTCTTCGCTCAAGACATCATCGGCAACTTGAATGAGCAACCTGTGCGCTTCCTTCGCCTTCGCGATTGAACCGCTGCGGATGCCAAACGGTGGGTTGACAATGATCCTTTGAACGCTCCCTTTTGGGAAGATTTTCGGCAACCCGGCAGCGTCAAGGACTTGCCATTTTATTGTGTCGGCGACCAACGCCCTTTCGGCGTTTAATTGTGCACCAGCGATGTGTTTTGGCGAAATATCTGAGCCGAAAAGTTTCCCGAAGACATTCCAATCAGCGTTAGTGTCCCACTGAAACATCAGCTCATCAAGGTTCAAACCCGAAAAGTAGGGCAGCGACCTGAAAGCGAAATTTTCCTTCCGGAAGAAACCCGCTGGGACCTTGCGAGCGACCAAAGCGGCTTCAATGACGATAGTCCCACCACCGCACATAGGGTCAACAAGTTGCTCTTCTGGCTTCCAACCTGAAGCCCAAACCATTGCGGCGGCGAGGGCCGCGTTGATTGCTGCCGGGTGATCGTAGGTGCGATATCCCCTCCGGTGCAGCGCTTCCTCGCCGACAAAATCGATCCCGACGACGCACTTTTCCCCGGTGACATCAACCCTCAACATGACATCAGGGTGAGCCAATTTGACTTTTTGCCTGTGCCCAGTCTTTTCCATGATTCGGTCAATTACGGCCTGGCCGCTTATCCGCTCAATGTCCGGCGATTGATATTGGTGGCGACCGTTCCGAGTTGAACGGACGCAAAAGGTCGCTTCCGGTGGTAACCACTCCGTCCAATCAACAGACTTGACAATTTGGTAAATATCGTCTAAGCCCTCTTGGGTGCGTCGAACCTCACCTTCAGCCAAGACAAGCAAACCGCGATAGATTGTCCTCGCTTGGTAGCAAACCCGAGCCAAAGTTATGGGTTCATCAACGAATCCCCAAACCCAACCATCTAAGCCGAACAAACGAGGTCGCGCCTCCACGCCCAAAGAGTGCAACTCTTGAACAACTATGTCCTCAATGCCTCGCGATGTTGTGAAAAGGACTTTGTAAGCCATGCTGTGTCCCACCGGTCAAATGTTGTGCTCCGACAAATTGAAATTTTGTCAGCAAAATTAAGAGTGGCACAGCCAACAAATTCGTGTCGGGAAGAGGTGACCTGATGCCAAAGTGGTTCGTAGCCCTGTTCGCCTTCTTGTTTGGTGCAGCGGTGGGCAGTTTCGTTAATGTTTGCATCTACCGGCTGCCGAGAAAGTTGTCTATTGTAAAGCCGCCATCCCATTGCCCGCATTGCGGGACGACATTGACAGCCTTTGATTTGGTTCCGTTACTCAGTTACCTGTGGCTCGGGGGCAAGTGCCGATATTGTAAAACGCCCATCAGCCCAAGGTATTTCCTCGTTGAACTTTTGACGGCGATGCTGTTCGTGGCCGCTGTCGACCGATATTCACTTAGCCTTGAAGCCGTTTTGGTATCCATATCCTTAGCCGCCCTCGTAGTTATCGCTTTTGTTGATTGGGAATTCTTCCTCGTCCCAGACGAGGCTGTTTGGGCTTTGGGGATTCTCGGGTTTTTCAAGCATGTGATTTTGATTTCCAACCCTCACGGGATTTTGATCAGCCTTGGGGGCGCAGTTTTGGGTGGCACGGTTATCTGGCTCATAGGGATTTTGGGGCGCCTGGTCTTTCGCAAGGAAGCGATGGGTTTCGGGGATGTCAAGATCGCAGCGGCTGTCGGCGCCCACTTGGGAGCAACTTGGTTAATGCTGCCTTTCTTACTTTTCAGCATCTTCGTCGGGGCAGTGATGGGAGTTTTACTCGCTTTACTTCAACGCCGTTCCTTGACGGGCTACATTCCGTTTGGGCCCGCTATGGCTATTGCCGCCACCATCGTTTTCCTTGCACCGCCTTCGGTAATAAACTTCGTCTTGCAACTCTACGGAATTTCAAGGTAAGGAAAGGAAGGTCCCGAGATGGAAGCTATCTTTGACCGAAAGGCCGTTTTCAAGTTCGGTTACCATTGGGTCGGCGATGAAGAGGAATCAGCGGAGCAAGTGGAGTTTGTTCGCAGGCTTTTGTATTTGCCCGTCGGTTCAAAAGTGCTTGTCCCTTTTTGTGGTCCCGGTTGGTATGCTCATGAGCTGTCAATGTGGGGCTTTCAAATCGTCGGAACAGAAACTGTCCCATCATTCTTGCAAGAGGCAAAAAATCGCGGGCAGCGCTTAGGATTGTCAACCCTTTTCCTTCAAGCAGACCCATTGAACTTGCCTTTTCGCGACGAAAAGTTCGACGGGGCGGTGTTAATAGGGAACAGGTTCGGTATGACCGGGGACGAATTGACAGACTTTGAGTTTTTGAGAGAGCTCGCAAGGGTTGTTAAGCCGCAGGGAAGGTTGGTTGCCGCACTGCCACACCGAGACGGTTTGCTCAATTCATTCCGAGAGCGAGATTGGGAAACAATGATGGACGAAAGGAAGATGCTCATCGCACGAAAATGGGATGCGACGACTGGGCAAATGTGGGAGGAATGGAGAGACGCCGAAACATCACAAAACACTCGCCTATTCGTCGTCATCTACCGAGTTTACACATTGACAGAATTGACCTACCTTCTCCGCAAGGCAGGTTTCACTCCCGTTAACGCGTTCGGGAATTTCATGGGCGGGGAGTTGACCTATGAGAGCCGCTGGATGCTTGTCCAATCTGTCAAGGAGTGATGGTGATTTGTTGGGCTTCCGCAACTAAACCGATTCGGTGAGTAGTTTGCGACAAGGTTTTCGGGAAGGGTCGCAAGCGATGCCGTCAGCAACCGACAAAGCCTTGGTGAGGGAAAGTTGGAGTGACGGGAAATGAAGGAAGCTTTTCAAGGACGCGAACCCATCATTTTGCTGGAAGGGGTTCACTGTAGGCTCAGGGGCAAACAGGTTTTGAGCGAAGTCAATCTGCGGGTTTGGGAGGGTGAAATCGTCGCTGTCGTCGGAGTTTCCGGGACCGGAAAAAGCACCTTGCTGAAAATCATCGGCGGCTTAGTGCCCGTTCAAAAAGGCACGGTCAGAGTCTTCGGTTGCGACTTGACAAAATGCTCCGAAGAGGAAATAAACGAAATTCGGAAGCAAATGGGGTTCGTGTTTCAGGGAGGAGCTCTCTTTGATTGGATGACCGTTGCCGATAATGTCGCTTTCCCCTTGAGAACTCGCCGCAACGATCTGCCGGAATCCGAGATTATGGAACGGGTGAGGAAATTGCTTGACGCAGTTGGGATGGAAGGGACAGAAAACCTGCTGCCAGAACAACTCTCTGGAGGGATGAAGAAAAGAGTCGCAATTGCCCGTGCTTTGGTGGCACAGCCCAAGTTGATCCTTTACGACGAACCGACGAGCGGCCTTGACCCGGTCATGAGCGGTATCATCAACGACCTCATCAAGCAGATGAGAGACAAGTTTGGGGTTACGGAAGTTGTCGTAACTCACGACCTTGCCAGCGCCGTTCGCTTTGCCGACCGAATAGCAATGTTGCACGATGGGAGGATAATTGCCGAGGCACCACCCGATGAATTTTTAGCGCTGTCTAATCCAGTGGTGCAGCAATTTGTGCGAGGTGACGCTATCGGCCCACTAACTGAGTTCATAGACCGAATTTGATTGCGGGGGTGCTTCCCATGACCGCGCGCCCGGAAAGCGCTTTTTGGTCCGGTGTTTTGATTTTAGCTGGTTTGGCCGTTCTCATCGGTGGCGCATTTTATCTTCGCTCTTTCTTAAGGTGGCAGACCGGACACTGGTTTGTTGTGGAGTTCAACAAAGCGATGGGGTTAGAGGTTGGCTCTGATGTCTTGCTTCAGGGGATGCGCGTTGGCACAGTTGACAAAGTTGAATTATCACCGCCTAACACGGTTCGCGTTGTCGTGCGGTTGGAGAAAGATGTGCCGGTTTATTACCCACCTGCCTCAGAAATCACGATTCGCTTCGGCACCCTCATCGGCCAGCCCTATGTGGACATTGTCAACCGGCGGATCGGTAAGTTGATTGAGAGGGGGGACAAGGTGCGGGGGATTGACCCAGTTTCGTGGGAAGAGTTGGTGCCTCAAGCGAGGGAGCTGGCGCAAAGTTTGAACAGCATAATTGGTGATCCCCAGTTTCAACGAAACCTGAGAACAACTGTTGCCGACCTTGCTGCTGCTGCGCACTCTTTGCGGACGATCTTGGCATCCATACCTGCCACTGAGGTGAGGCAAATTTCAATGAACATTCGGAAGGTGAGCGAAAGGCTAAGTTCGTTAGCCTCTGACAGGAGACTTGACTCCACCCTAAGCAACATTGAAATTGCAACCCGACAATTGGCGGAAATTCTTTCTGACCCGAAACTGAAAAGGGGAATCGTGAGAACGGTGCAAGAGGCAGAACAAACGCTCCGCTCTGTCCGGAGAATAGTAGGCGATGAGGAAACGCAAAGGAACTTGAAAGCACTTGCGGCGAACTTGAAGGAAAGCAGTGACGCGTTGAAGAAACTTTTGTCCGACGAAGGTGCTGGGGGCGAATTGAAGAAGGTTCTTGCCGAAGCGAAGGCGACTGTCGGGGCTGTCCGTGAAGTTTTGGACGACCCGGAAGTAAAGGTCGCTTTGAAGACAACTGCCCGGAACTTGGCGGAATTGACAGGGAGAGGTCATGATGTCCTCACCGAGTTGGAGATGAGCTTAAAACGGCTTCGGGAACTCGTTGAGGGAACACAAGACAACTTGGAGAAGATGACCGAACATTTGAAGGGCATAACGCAAGACTTGGACGAAACCTTGGACGCTATCAAATGGCTCATGACAGAGGGTGGGCTGAAAGAAAACTTGAGGCAAATCGGCGAAAACTTGAGGGCAACCTCGGAGAACTTGAAGGAAACCACAGCGAGTGTCAGAGAAATGCTGACAAGCGAGGAGACAAAAAGCAGCTTGAAACAAGGTTTGGAGGAAATTGGACCCACAATCGCAACCATCCGCCAAACCGCTGAACGAGGTCAGAAGGTTTTGGAACGCTTGGAGAAAGCAACGAACCTACAAACCCATGTCGGCTCTTCAGTCTGGTTTGTGCCCGAGCGTGATGAAGTTCGCGGAGAGGCGTGGACGCTTTTGGAAGCACCGTTTTTAAGCCCCGTTTCACTTTTGGCGGGAACATACACCGGGAAAGAAGGGACCCGCACAAATCTTCAAATTCAGGGCAGAATTGGCTCAAAAATGCTATGGCGTTTTGGTTCAATCCGTTCTAAACTTGGCGTTGGCGTCGGATGGGGCACTGACCGGTTGAGATTTGATGTTGAAGCCTATGCCCCCGATAAGTGGCAGGTCAATTCTTGGCTGCGATGGCA
>JANZZQ010000152.1 GCA_026419315.1 Armatimonadota bacterium
GATTAGAACTTGACCTGCCTTGACGAAATCCCCTTCACGGGCGCCGACATAAGTGACCCGCCCAACTAATTCCGAGCCGATATTGATATCTTGCAAAGCCCTTATCGTGCCCATAACTTGAATGGTCTCTTGCAACTCACGCTTAACGGGCTTGACCACTTCAACGGGAACTGCCGCCCTCAACTCTTCCTTTGACTTGGCGAGACTTCGCTGTAATTGGATTTGTTGTCGCCGGGACACAAAAACCAAAGCAGCGGCAACGAAAACAACCAAACCGATAACGACGAACCTTACTTGTCCTTTCATCTTCCTTCGCCTCCGTCATTTGCTGGGTTTGAAACGGTCAGGGTCTTCAGCAGATTTTTCACTTCAACTTCTGTCAAGCCCGTCGAGTGAACCAAACGGGCAAAGGCTTTGTGGGCGTCGTAAAGAGCCTGAACTTCATTTGCGCGGGCTCTTGTAAGTGCGACTTGAGCGTCCCAAACCTCAACTTGTGTTCCGACACCGCCTTCGTAGCGGACTTGTGCCAAACGAAATGCTTCCTCAGCGGAAACCAGAGCAGCCCTTGCGGTTTTCAACCTTTGCAAAGCGACCTGAAAATTGCGGACTGCCTGTTCAACCTCAAGAGCGATTTGTCGTTCCAGTTGCTCCCGCTGTGCCAACGCTTGTTCCAAAGTTGCTTTCCGCTCTTTCGCTAAACTTTCCCTTCGCCCGCTGTCGAAAATCGGAAATTGCACGACAAGGTTCACTCCCCACTGGTAGTCTTCGGCGAAACCCGTTTTAGTTTGTTTCACATAGCTTCCCGTCAGCAAAACAAGCGGGTTCTTATCTGCCTTCGCCAGTTTGAGAAACTCTTCTGCAGACCTGATTTGCCATTCTGATGCTTTCATCTCTGGGCGGTTTAGAAACGCTTGCTTGATGAAGGGCTCGCTTCTCAGAACACTCGGGTCAACCTCAAACGGTTCCGGTAGCGGGCTCAATTCAATCGGCGAATTAGTTGGGCGACCGAGAAGCTGGTTCAGTGCAGCCTTTGCCAAAGCGACCCCGTTACGAGCCGTTAAAAGTTGCTCCTCCGCAGCAGCTAACTCCGCTTCCGCCCTCAAAACATCAAACTTCGGTGCTACGCCTGCCTCGTATCTCGCTTTCGCAGTTTTCAAGATGACTTTGACCCTTTCAACCGCCTGCTCTGCGACTTCTTCCATCGCCTGTGCAGCAAGGACATTAGCGTATGCCTCGGTTACCATCAAAATCAATTGAGATTGGACTGCCCTCACGGTTGCAGAGGTGGCGCGGACTTGGTAGACCGCACTTTGAATGGAAGCGGATTTCCTTCCAAAACTGAGCAAACTCTGCCGAAACTCCGCGCTCAATGTCCTCATATCCGCCTTGACAATCTCAATTGAAGTGGGGACGCTGGTCAATGGGTTTGGAATTGTGAAACTGACGGTCGGTCCTTGCCTTCTTTGAAGGCCGTTAAATGTCAACTCAGGAAGCCATTGAGCCTTCGTTTGTTCGCTGCGGGCAACTGCAGCGTCCAATTGGCGATATGACAACTTCATCAAAGGATGAGTCTTGAGGGCGATTTCAATGCATTGCTGCAATGTCAAAGTTTGTTGTTCCTGGGCGCTGACGGTAGAGGCAGCGATAAAAGCGATAAGCCCCAAAAGCCAATTCCTCATCGCTCGCTCTCCCCTTTGGGTTCAGATTGGTTTGGATTGATTGCACCGTAAAGCAAAAGCCTTACCACTCCTTGCACTAACCGTTTCGGCGAGATACGCCGAACGAACGGGGACAACTTGTGGTGGGCGAAGAAGGATTCAAAAAGGGCACCCCAGAAGGTTCGGACGAAAACCTCTGTATCCAAATCAGGTCTCAACTTACCCTCGGATTTCTGGGCGTTCAAGTATTTGGAAAGTAAACGGATGCCCACCCTGATGACCTCGCCAATCACCTTTGTCACTTCCGGGTTGCGCTGCATCTCGCCGTGCATCATCAAGGCCAGCTCGCGCCTTTCCTCAAGCATTTCCCAAATCGCACAAGCAAGTTCGGTTAAGGTTTCTTCAACGGTCGCTTTTGGGGGCGCTTTCAAAATTTCTGCCATTTGCGGTAGGAACGCCTTTTGCTTTATCAACGATTTCAGAATTTCCACCTTGCTGTCAAAGTAGTGGTAAATCAACCCCGGCGCCACATTGCAGGCTTTGGCAATGTCGTCAATGGATGTGCCGTCAAAGCCTTTTTCGGCAAACAACTTGGCCGCAGCCTCAACGATTTGAACTTGTCTTTCCTCAGGCGCCATCCTTCTTCGGCTTTTCTTTGACACCTCTACATCACCTTGTTGATTGAACGCTCACTCAATAAGTCACGCAAAATTTTGCCTTTGATGGCCGAAGGTGTAAAGGTCAAATTCGGCGGGATTTGGCACTACTTTGGTGGAGTCTGACTGCCTCTCGATTGGACAGGGGTATCTTGAAGGGTTGAGCCCCTGCGCGATTGGGATTCGGGGCCTGCCAATGGCTCGCTTTTAAGAGAACGGAAAATTTTTTCCGAAGAGCTGTATTCCTTCGCTAAAAACTCTGCGTCAAATTATCAATCGGCTTCGGAGAAAAGCCACCGAAGGGGTGAGTAAGAGTGAACTGGCTGGACTTTGAGCAGCACAACGAAGAGGTGAGGCGAGTTTGGCAGGCTTACAGGAACGGTGCGCCGATTAGAGTCCCGGTCGTTTTCGGCGTCAATACTCGCTTCACGATGTGGCTTCCCGAAGCGAACCCTCGCAACATAACTTTTGAGCAATACTTCAATGACCCCCAATTGATGCTTGAGCGCCAAATTGAGCACCTTCATTGGGTTCGCCACAACATTCCCCAAGATGCCGAAATGGGTTTGCCAAAAGATGGATGGCATGTTTGGGTTGACTTTCAGAACGTTTACGAGGCTGCTTGGTTTGGCTGCGAAATTCGCTTCTATCCCGACCAAGTTCCCGATGTCGTTCCGTTGCTTAAAGACGAAAACAAGCGGATGCTTTTTGACAGAGGTTTGCCCGACCCATTCACGAGCGGTTTGATGCAACGCAACTGGGATTTTTACGAGCACTTTAAACGACAACAGGAAGAAGGCTTTGAAATGTTTGGGCGACCTATCGCATCGGTAACCCCTTGCGGTTTAGGCACCGACGGACCGATGACTGTTTGTTGCAACTTGCGAGGGGCTACAGAGTTTGTGACCGACCTGGTTGAGGA
>JANZZQ010000153.1 GCA_026419315.1 Armatimonadota bacterium
CCGTGATGACCGCCAGGACCATGTGGGGGCATGGTGGTCTCCCCGCCGCGCCTGGGCTGAGTGAAGTAGATGTAAGCGCCAACCACCACAACCAAGACCACCAAGATAATCACAACCGCCAACCAAGTAGGCACTTCTCGTCGCATTTTTCAGCCACCTCCTTTTGAGTTTAGCGGTTGTGGCATTGCTAATTTTAGCACGAAGTGGACGGATGCAAACACGCTGACTTAACTATCAAACATGCTGCAAAATTAAAAGCGGTGAAGGAAAGATGAGGCGTCTTTTGGGAGTTGTCACGAGAGGCTCGTTGACGGAAGGGCTGGAGATGAAACTGGCTGAAGATTGTTCCATTGAGGATATCAAGGCGGGCAAGTTCGTGGTCATTGACGGTGACAAACTTCGTTTCTTCTCGCTTATCACGGACCTTCGCTTGGATGCAACAACACCCGCAGTTTTGCAAAATCCCCCCGATGTCAGTGACGATTTGGTTCGTGAGGTATTAAGCGGGACAGCTACATACGCAACGGTCACCCTCAAACCAATGCTCACAACCGAACTTGACGATAGCGGTGATGAAACCCCAGAGCGGCGTGAGCCACAGCCTGTCAAAACTGTCCCGCCCCACTTCTCTCCGGTTTACGAAGCAACTTCCGCAGATGTCGCCCGCATCTTCGGGAGCGAGGACATGGAACCCAAAGGTCGCTACTTTTGCATCGGCACCCCCCTCGACATGGACACACCTGTTTGCATAGATTTGCATCGGTTCGTTGAGCGTAGTAACGGGATCTTCGGGAAAACGGGCACGGGAAAGACTTTCTTGACGAGATTGATCCTGAGCGGACTAATTCGTTGGGTGGAGCTGGGAAGGGGAAAGGTCGTCACTCTCATCTTTGACATGCACAACGAATACGGCTGGAAAGCGTTGAAGGAAACAGGTGGGACACGCGGCGAAGTCAAAGGGCTGCGCCAATTGTTCGGTTCTCAGGTTTCCGTCTTCACCCTTGACCCGGAATCTTCAAGGACAAGGCAAGTCCCGGTTGACGGGCAAGTTGTGATATCCCGCGACCAAATCACTGTTGATGATATCGCCCCACTTCAAGATGAGCTTCGGCTGCATCAAACCGCGATTGAAGCAGCTCACCTCGTCTATACTCGTTTTGGGAACCGATGGCTTGAAGAACTTTTGGACTATGGTGAAAGGGGCGACATCAAAGGTTTGGCTGAACAAATTGGCGCTAACAGGGAATCCTTGGCGGCGCTTTACAGGAAACTCAAGCGGGTTGCGGATTTGCCTTTCATCGTCCCCTCCGACAAGAAACCTTCAAAGGATGTCGTTAAGACAATCATGCGTTACCTGCAACGGGGAACTCATGTCGTCTTGGAGTTTGGAAGGCAAGGGAGCATGCTGGCTTACCTTTTGGTCGCCAACATCTTGGCACGCCGTATCCACGAAATGTATGTCCAGATGACAGAGGAATACTTAGCGACGATGAACCCGGAAAAAGAGCCGAGGCAGTTGGTCATTGTCATTGAAGAAGCCCACAAGTTTTTGAACCCTTGGGCTGCAAAGCAAACGATTTTCGGAACAATCGCAAGGGAGATGCGAAAATACTACGTCAGCCTCCTCATCATTGACCAACGACCATCTGGCATCGATGACGAAATTCTCTCGCAAATTGGGACGAAAATCATTGCACAGCTGAACGACGAAAGGGACATTCAAGCCGTGTTGACCGGAGTTTCCAACCCTGCAGGTTTGAGAAGCATTCTCGCCAGTTTGGACTCAAAACAACAGGTTTTGGTCCTCGGCCACGCAGTCCCAATGCCCGTGGTCGTCAAGGTCAGAGATTACGACGAATTTTGTCGCTCAATCAGTTACGAACTGGCAAAATATATCCCCGAGGTTCACGACCGCTTGCAAGAGGAAGAATTCGAGCGAATGCTTCATGGAAGCAATGACGGCGCTGACGGGTTCAAAGAGAGGAGTGAACTTGAGGAAAGGTGGCGTGAAGTTTTTGGGGAGGAATATTGAAGAAGGACTGGAGGTGAAGTGAAATGCCGAAAGTCATCGCGGAAGTGAGCATCGTTCCCGTCGGGACCGGCGACACGGGGGTCAGCGGTTTCGTCGCCGAAGCGATCAAAGCGCTGGAGAAGGTAGCGGAAGCAGATGGACTCCGCTACCATGTCTGCGCTATGGGGACAGCCATTGAAGGCGAATTGGATGCCGTCTGGAAAGCGGTTAAAGCCATGCAAGAAGCCATGTTCGCTGCAGGTGCAAAGCGGCTCTTGACAACCTTGAGGATTGATGATCGGAGGGACAGGGAAGAGACGCTGGAGAGGAAACGGCAGGCAGTCGCTGAGAAAGGGGCAAAAATAGAGCGTTTGTGATCTCCCTTTGTGATTTCGTTTGGACCTGACAATCGCTTGCTTGGTTGATTGTTCGGTCACACTGAGGCGAGCCCGTCTTCTTTGGTTTCCAATTCAATCCTCCACAGGTGCTCCGCCACCATCCCGTGTTGGTGGCAGAAAGCGTCCAAAGCCTCCCGATTTGGCGCTCGGAACAAACAAATCAAAACGCCATCAACAAGTCCAGCATATGCCTTCTCGCACCTTACTTCCCCCTCTTGACTCAACCTTGCAACCAAATCTTGCAGTTGCCTTCTTGTCAGGCAAGCGGTCACGAAGACACCGATGTATTTCGCCATCCTTTCTCTCCTCCCTTACGGTTCAATCTTGACGGTGAGGCCATTGAAGTCAAAACGAAAAGGAAGCAAGGTGAGTTTCTCCTCAAGCAACTTTTGTTCGGCCTTCCGCTTTGCCTTTTCGTCCTTGCAGAGGAAAAGGACACAACCACCACCGCCAGCACCACAGGGCTTGCCCCCCAAGATTTCGTCCTTCAACAAGTCAAACAAACGCTCAATAGTCTCGTTGGTTGTAGATGCATCTAACCGTTTGCTGCACTCAAATTGAAGCGACAGAATTTCACCAACTTGCTGCCAGTTCCCTCGTTCCAAAGCCGCTTTGCACTCGTAAGCGCTGTCCCTCATAGTCAGCAACGCATCAATGACATCCCTGTTGCCCCGTCCGAACCGACCCCAGACATTTTCGTGGATGCGGGATGACAACCTTGATGCTCCCGTGTAACACAGGACAAAAAGTTTCTCCAACTCAGCCAACTTCGCTGGCGGGATACGAACTGGGTTGACAGT